>CAKKQI010000293.1 GCA_919901895.1 Candidatus Brocadiaceae bacterium
TGGTCCGGGCATCAAGCACCAGGTCTTCGGCCCGGTAAGATTTCTGCTCCCATTCCATCAGCACCAGCACCAGGTCTCCGGTTGGCTTGGTCAGATCGCCAAAATAGACCGGACCGCCCAACCCTTCTTTCAACCCGAACAAAGCCAAAGCCAGATGAATTGTCTGGGGACGGCATTGCATTACCACTAATGACTCATAATCTTTCCCCCCTTCGGCGCAGGCCAGCAGTTCCAGCGGCCAGGTAGGGTTACTGATTAAACCGTCTATTTCAATTTTTTTTTCCTTCAGATATATTTTTTCGCCCTGTTCGCCGATGATAATATTTTCTTCGGCATCAGCCACCGGTTGGTCACCCGGCCGGTCAAGTTCTTGATTCCCCTGAACAGATAAATTAAGATATTGACCCGGTAATAATATACTTATTAAACAGATAATTATTGGAAAGGGCAGAAAGTGTTTTGTTATCCCCTCAATTATTTTTTTCATATTAGTCTCTATAAATATAAACGTAAAATCAGTTATTCCGGTTCAGTATTTTCCGTTATTTTTTGGTATTGATACCGGTCGGCTTCCGGCAGGCGAATCCCCATCTGGCTAACTACTTTAAAAGCGACAAAATCGATCAGGTCTTCCAATTTTTGGGGGTGGTGATAAAAAGCGGGCATAGCCGGTAGAATAGTCGCACCGGCCCTAGCTAATTTTAATAGATTATCTAGATGGATTATGTTTAAAGGTGTTTCGCGCGGGAGTAGAATTAAAGGACGTTTTTCTTTAAGCGCCACATCAGCGGCTCGTTCAATTAAATTACCGGAGATGCCTGAAGCGATTGAGCCGACCGTTCCCATACTGCAGGGAATAATCAGCATCCCGTCAACCGGAAACGACCCGCTGGCAATGGGTGCGGTAATATCTTCGTAGTCGTAATAAGTAATATTTTCGGCTGACAAAAAACCTAAGGCCAGGCGGACCGATTCTTCATTTCCCAGGTCAATTGAGGTGGCTAATTCTTGTTGAATCACTTCGGCGGCCGCGCGTGAAACGGTCAGATGAATCCGGCAGTTCTGCCGGTTTAATATTTCCAGCACCCGGCGGGCATAGACCATTCCGCTGGCGCCGGTGATGGCCACCACCCAGGTATTTTTCATACACCTAATTCTTTTTCCTCTTCCGGATGATAAATCCATTTAGAATCGTTCAATTGGTAGGAAATTATTTCTTCAGGGTGGAAGAAAATCGGAATCTCGTATCCGGCTGATTCGGCGGAATCCGAGGCATGGATCAGGTTATAACTGATACTGGCGGCAAAATCGCCACGGATGGTACCCGGATCGGCATCCGGACCAAAAGTGGCCCCCAGCATCTTCCGGCAAATAGCAATTGCCTGGACCCCTTCAATCACCAGACTAACCACCGGCCCGGCCGTAATAAATTTGAGAAGCCCCGCATAAAAATTTTTCTTTTTATGCGCCTCGTAAAGTTTTTGCGCCTGGGCTTTGGTTACCTGCAACATTTTCAACCCGGCTATCTTTAATCCCTTGTTCTCAAAACGGGAAATAATCTGCCCAACCAACTGCCGCTGGACACCATCAGGCTTGATAATCACTAATGTTCTTTCCATACGCTTCCTCTATAAATTTTATAAAAATTTATCAATATTATTTTACCGCTAACCCATTCCATTGTCAAGAATTTCCCGGTTCATTTATGGCGTTTTTAGCGCTATAAATTATCTGCTCATTTTCCTTGACAGGTAATTGGCAAAGATGATATACATTCAGATTAAATATTTTTGTGGAGCAAAAATATGTGGGACATTATTTCTAAAGGCGGATTTTTTATTTACCCGCTGTTACTCTGCTCCATCCTCGCCCTGACCTTTATTATTGAACGCCTGATTACCTTACATCTAACCAGAAAAAAAGTAATTCGCTTCTTGGAACGTTTGAATGAAACCATAAAAACAGGTTCGTTATCTGAGGCGATTGAATTATGTGATAAATCAGACACCAATCTGGCCCTGATTTATAAACGGGGGTTAGAGGCAGCCGACCGGAAATCACCGGTTAATAAAGACCAGGTTAAAACGGCTTTTCAGGAATCGGCGTCGGTGGAGTTAGTTTCTCTGGAACGGAATCTGGGTATTCTTTCCACAGTGGCGCACGTCGCCCCGCTGCTGGGTTTTCTGGGAACGGTGACCGGTATGATTCAGGCCTTTCAGCAGATTCAAACGCTGTCTAATATCGGGCAGGCGGTCGGAGCCGGTGATTTAGCCGGTGGTATCTGGGAAGCACTCATCACTACGGCCGTCGGATTGGTTATTGCCATTCCTACGTATGTTGCCTACGCTTATTTCAAATCCGATACTGCTAAAATAACCAACCTGCTGGAAAAAAATGCGCTGGTGATATTAAATCAGTTATAAATTTTGTCCCGACCGTTTTGATCTGATGTCCCGCCGTAGCGGGACTGGGTAGGGGAAAGAATTACTTCTTTTTCTTTACCCGCGTGCGGATGTTTAATTCTTTGACACCGGCGTTTTTAGCCGCATCCCAGACCTCCAGCACCACGCCCAGCGAAGATTTGATGTCGCCGGTAATTAAAACCGGTTGATTCAGCCGGGCCAGCCGGGTTAATTCTCCAGACAGTTCGGACAGAGGCACCCGCCGGTCGGAAATAAACACTTCATCAGTCGCATCAATTTTAATCTCCACTTCCGAAGGACGAATCGGCGTAACATTACTGACCACCGGCAGGTTCACTTTAATACCTAACTGGGCAACAAAAGGCGAGGTGAGCATGAAGAAAAGAATGAGGGTAAAAACAATATCCACCAACGGCGCCAGGTCTAAAAACTGTTCCGCGGCAGTATGCGCACCGGCGCCCGAAGGCAAACCGAATAAACTTTCGTTTCGGTTAAATAACATTATTACTATTATTGTTTTTCCGGTGTTTCCGGTGGTATTTCAGATGGTATTTCCGGTGGTGGCGGCTGAACCGTCTGGCTGAACTCTAATTTTTCCAGTTCGCTCATCGCCCGTTCCAACCCCTCTTTTTCCTCCCTTAACTTTTTCCAGAGGATATTAGCGGCAATTTTCAATTCCTGCGAAAGACGGGTAACATCTTCCTGGTTAGCCACCTTGAAAGTATCCATTTTGTTCTGAAGAACCTGAATGACCTGGTTTATTTCTGATACTTTCGTTTCAATTACTTTCATAACCTTCTGTTCAAAATCATACAATTTGGATTCCACCTGCGTAACCATCGCATAACTTTTCCTGATTTCCGTCAACTGTTTGGTCAGGTCATTATTCAGATCGGTTGCTCTGATATCCAGATTTTTAGCGTGTTCGGCATTAATTTCAGTTCTGGCTTTAGTGATTTCCTCCTGGACAAAACCTTTGGACGCCCCGCAACCGCTCAACACTAAACCGACTCCGACTAGTATTAAACTACCGGTTAAAATTATCTTTCTCATATCAGTTCCTCCATAAAATTTTATCCAGATCTATCGGGATGAAATGTTATTTTACCTTAATACATTTTAAAAATCAAATAATTTTAGAACTTTTTTGTAAAAAGTTGCATCCCCTGTTTAATCAACCGATTTAACACAGCGAAAACCCAGATGTTTCCAGCGCTCGGTCGGCAGGGCGCAATCTTCCGAATCGCCCCGGGCCTTTGACAAAGTGTCATACCAGCTGCTGCCCCGAACCGTTTTATTATCTTTTCTCGGGAGATAAACATCCGCCGTCCACTCGGCGACATTACCACCAAAATCAAAACATTCATAAAAACTTTTATCCTGGGGGAATTGCCCAACTGCCGTAACTTGAGATTTACCTTTTCCTTTAACATTAATTTTCACATCTTCCGAATTACCCCAGGGATAAATCCGGCCGTCGGTCCCGCGGGCGGCCTTTTCCCATTCGTTAGAACCAGGCAACCGTTTACTAGCCCAAGCCGCATAGGCATAAGCATCATACCAGTCAATCCCGACCACCGGATATCTGGCTTCAGGCGCCGGAAATTCCCCGTTTATCCAGAATTGAGGCAGATGGCTTTTTGGCTTCAACCCATTTTTTTCATCCGGATGACATTTTCGGTGGTCACCTGTTTTTTTGATATATTCCAGAAACCGGGCGTATTCTTCGTTGGTAACCTCATATTTATCTATAAAAAAAGAATCCAGACGTATTTTCTTCTTGTCTTTGCTCTGAATAAATTCTCCGGCTTCGATCAGAACCATATTCGGTGGAAACAATTTTTCTATTTCGGCCAGACGCATTTCGGCATCTTTATCACGAATTTTGTACTGGAGGGATTGCTCAAAGGCTTTCCTGGCGTTGAGTAATTTTTTTTCATTTAAATAGGTTACGCCGGTCGTATACCACTTGTTATATAATTTATCATAACAACGTTCTATATAACCCTGTGGTTCCCTGATGTCTTCGGTATATTTCTTGGATTCCTCATACCGTTTGACGGCTTCTTCAAAAGCGCCCTTTCTTTCATCCTCATCAGCCCGGCCCAGGATTTCCCGGTATTTTTTCGCCTGTTCCAGACGGACCGAGGCATCTTTTAATTTTTCCCGCACCTCATCGGTATCTTTGAAACTCATTGCCTTTTTAAAGGACTCAACCGCCGCCGCCCAGTTCTTCCCGGAAAATGATTCTATCCCGATCCTGATATAATGATTATATTCGTCTTCCTTCTTTTTTCTTTCGGTCTCGACCTGAAGTTGCGCTTCCTTCTGTTTTAATTCTTTTAACAGGACGTTTACCTCCGGATCATCCGGTATCAACGCATAGGCATTGCTAAGCGATTGGCCGGCCTCGTTTAAGTCGCCGTTTCGAAGATATTGCCTGGCTTTTTTTAAATTTTCATCAAATTTTTGTTTTATTTCCTGGACCTGCGTCACCGATGATTGTTTACTTTTTAGTTCATTAAGTAATTCGTTCACCCGGGGCGAGTTGGAATCAAGCACATAAGCCTCACTTAAAACCTTGCTGGCCTCCGGAAGGTTATTAGCTTTGATTAAAACTTCAACCTGTTTAATCAGGTCGTTAAATTTCTGGCGGCGGACTTCATCCGTTAATTGAACGGAAGAAGATTTTTCCTGCTCGGCCAGTTCTTTTAAAAGGACGCCGACTTCTTCCGAATCAGACGCCAGCACCATCAGATGACCCAGCATCCGGTGCGCCTCGGAAAATTTTTTGTCCTCAATTAATTGACGGGTTTGGTTAATCAGACCGGCTATTTTTTTGTTGGCATCTTCTGCGATCACGACCGGTTGTCCCTGATTAATCACGCTGTTTCCTGAAATAGGACCGGACTTATTATTCCGTGGTAACATTAAAACAATGGCTCCAACCGCCAGCAACAAAACAACCCCGCCGGCCGCCAGCAGAATCATTTTTTTACGTTTTGCTTTTTTTACGATTGATGAAATAATCGTAGCATCTATTTTGCTATCCCCCGTTTTTTGATAAGCATAAACCGGCGTTTGCTGCTGCTTGACGGCTTCTAAATCGGTAATCAATTCGTTCGGCCCAAGATACCGCTGGTCGGGCTGCTGCTGAATACATTTTAGAATAATAGCGTCCAGTCCGGC
>CAKKQI010000294.1 GCA_919901895.1 Candidatus Brocadiaceae bacterium
CTAGGCGGGGTCGCCTCTTATTAAAAAAATATTATAAACGATTACTCTAAAAAGTCAAGAAAAGCAAACCGCAAAAATTTAATTTTATTGACCCTTGATCCAGTTAAAGATATAATTCTTAGTATCGCACTAAGTAAATAGAGTTCTATTTATATACTTTAGGATAAATCCTAACACCCAGTAGGCTGGCCCTGGGTGCCACGCTTTAGTCCGCCTAAGGCGGAGGGAATTTGGTACCTTACTTATGTGGTGCTGTACTTAAAAATAACCAATGAAAACTTCAGCCGGACCAGATATTCTCCGCTTTCTCCCGCCAAAGACTGGATGGAAACGGAACCAGTTTAATATTAAACCTTATTTAGTCGGGAAACCAACCGAAGAATTAGCCAAAGATCTGGGTTTAGCCGCTCCGGTCATTCATCTGAACTCTAACGAAAATCCGCTCGGCCCGTCTCCCCGGGCCTTAGCCGCCTTGCACCAAACGGCCACCCGCGTTAATTTTTACCCGGATGACACTTGTTATTACTTAATCAAATCTTTAGCCGCCGAACTCGGCGTTACCGAAAATGAAATTATTATCAGCAATGGTTCGGCGGAAATCATTGACTTTATCGCCAGGTGTTTTGTCAATCCCGGAGACGAAGTCATTATGGCCGACCAGACTTTTATCGTTTATCCGGTCGTAACCGCTCTGGCTCAGGGAAAAATCATTACCGTCCCTTTAAAAAACTTTCGCCATAACCTGGAAATGATGGCTGAAGCAATCACCCCTAAAACCAAAGTCATTTTTATTGCCAATCCCAACAACCCCACCGGAACCATTAGCACGGCTGAAGAAATGGGACGTTTTATGAAACGGGTCACTGAATCGGTCCTGGTGGTTTTTGACGAGGCCTATTATGAATATGTCCGAAGCCGGGATTATCCCCGAACGTTGCCTTATTTAAAATCAAACTGTCAGGTGATTATTTTACGAACTTTTTCTAAAATTTACGGACTGGCCGGCCTCAGGGTGGGCTATGGTTTAGCGCGTCCGGATATTATTAACCGTCTCAAGCGCGTCCATTTAACTTTTAATGTTAACCGCCTGGCCCAAAACTCGGCTTTAGCGGCTTTAAAAGATCGTCAACATCTGAATAAAAGTATTAAAACTAATGAAACCGGTAAAAAATTTCTCTATGCCCAGTTTAAAAAGTTAGCATTACCTTATGTCCCAACTGAAACTAATTTTATTTTTTTACCGGTCGGACCAAAAGGACAAGATATGGCGTTATCCTTGCTAAAATATGGTATTCTGGTGCGTTATCTGCCGACGCCGGACGTTTCCCGCAGTGGAATCAGGATTACCATCGGCACGATGACGCAGAATAAAAAATTAGTAAACGCATTAAAAAAAGTATTATGTCATTCTGAGCGAAGCGAAGAATCGCAACTATGAAACAATATTATGTTTACATAATGACTAACAGATCGAAAACACTTTATATAGGCGTAACGAACGACCTTCGTCGTCGCGTTTATGAACACAAACAAAAACTTATTGGTGGTTTTATTCAGAAATATAATATAACGCGCCTTGTTTATTTTGAAGAAACAAGTGATGTTAGAAGTGCGATTGATAGAGAAAAACAACTTAAAGGTTGGCTCAGAAAAAAGAAAATCGCTCTCATAGAAACTCTTAATCCATGCTGGAAAGACCTTGCCGAAGAGTTGGAAATAGATTCTTCGGTCGCCCCGATATTCATCGGGGCTTCCTCAGAATGACAATAAACGGTGCTGTAAAAATGACAAAAAATACAACTCAATCTATCCTCTTAGGTAACGAAGCGATTGCCCAGGGACTGGTAGAAAGCGGTTGCCAGATAGTAACCTCCTATCCGGGCACCCCCGGTTCGGAAATTCTCCCGAGCGTCGTTCGCTTAAAACAAAAACATCAACTTAATATTTATACGGAATGGTCCACTAACGAAAAAGTGGCTTATGACATTGCCCTAAGCGCCAGTTATACTGGTAAACGTTCGGCCGTGGTGATGAAACAGGTTGGTTTAAATGTCGCGGCCGATTCCCTGATGAGTTCGGCTTATACCGGCGTCATCGGCGGGATGGTTATTATTTCCTGCGACGACCCAGGTCCTCATTCTTCCCAAACCGAACAGGATTCGCGCTTTTTTGCAATGTTTGCCAAAGTACCGGTGCTGGACCCGGCTACCCCACAGGAAGCCAGGGATTTATTGCCTGATGCCTTTGAGTTATCGGAAAGATTTGAAATACCGGTAATTTTCCGGCCGGCGATCCGGGTCTGCCACGCTAAACAAACTATCACGGAAGGAAAAATTTTATCCGCCTCAGGTGGACTGGACCGACCGGCGCTTTTTAAAAAAAATCCAAACCGCTGGGCCGCCACGCCCCGCTACCGCTTTATCCTCCACCAGGCGCTGAATCAAAAATTAGAACGCATCAGAACCGAATTTGAAAAAACAAGAAAGTGGAATTACGCTACCCCAATCTTGGGAAAACCCAAATTAGGTATTATCACCGGTGGTGTTTGCGATACCATCGTTAAAGATATTTTAGAAGAATTCCGGTTAACCAACCGGATTCCGGTTCTTAAAATCACCACCCCCTATCCCTTACCTCGCAAATTAGTTAATAACTTCATCAAACGGGTTGGACAGGTTTTGATTCTGGAAGAAACCGACGAAGTGATTGAAATACAAACTCGGAGCGAGCGCAGCGAATCTATCATTGGTAAAAGAAAAATCCTGGGCCGGCATAACGGAGTAATTCCACGCGAAGGAGAATTATTACCCGAAATAATCTATGACATTCTCGGAAAAACATTAAAAAAATTGAAGATAACTCCCTCATTACCGCCACCGGATAATAAACTTTCGGTCTTGGTTAAAGATTTACAACTGCCTATCCGTCGTCCAACCCTGTGTCCGGGTTGCCCCCATCGGGCTTCGTTTTATGCCATAAAAAAAGCCCTGCCTCGGGCGATTTTTTCCAGCGATATCGGTTGTTATACTTTAGGCCTTAATTTAGGAGCCGTTGACACCTGCCTGGATATGGGCGGCGGCGTAACACTGGCTAACGGCTTCTACCAAGCCTTCCATCTGGATAACAAAACGCAACCGATTGTTGCCACCGTCGGTGATTCTACTTTCTATCACGCCTGTCTGCCGGCTTTAGTTAATGCTGTCTATACTAAGGCCCGTTTTGTTTTGGTCGTCCTGGATAACAGCATCACCGCCATGACCGGGATGCAACCAACCCCTGATTCCGGTATTCTGGCGGACGGGCTAAAAGGAGAACGCGTTCCCTTAAAAGAATTAATCGCCGGCTGCGGCGTAAAATTTATTGCGGAAGGCGACCCGTATGAAATGAAATCTTTCGAAAAACTCATCAAAGACGCCTACGCCTATACCCAACAACCAGATGGTAATGTCGCGGTAGTGATTGCCCGGCACACCTGTCCCTTATATTTTAAAGAAGATTTAAAAAAATATCAATCCGCCTTAGGCGGAAAAGTTACGATTGACAGCGAAAAATGTGATGGCTGCCGATATTGTTTGAAAGCATTTGAATGCCCGGGTCTGGTCTGGAACGAAACTACTCAAAAAGTGGTAGTTGATGACCGCATTTGTGTCGATTGCGGCGTGTGCCTTACTGTCTGTCCGAAAGATGCCATTGTGAAAGCATAATTTTTTTGTGTAACTCAAAACTTTAGTTTTGACTGACTTATGAATATTCAAATCATCATTAGCGGTATTGGCGGACAGGGAGTTCTTTTTGCCACGAAAGTCTTAACCGAAACCGCTTTAGCCCGGGGTGCTAACCTGATTGGTTCGGAAACGCACGGGATGTCCCAGCGCGGCGGGTCGGTGACTTCCCATTTAAAAATCGGCCGGTTCCAAAGTCCCTTGGTCCGAACGGGCGCGGCTGATATTTTATACGGATTTGAGCAAACCGAATTCTTGCGGACGTTACCATTCATAAAAAATGGCGGGGTTTGTTTTATAAACACGTCTAAAAATACTTTACCAAACGAAAAATTACAAAAGTATTGTCATAAACACGGAATCGCCATTTTTTATTTAGATGCCGATAAAATTGCCCTGGAACTGGGTGCGCCTCTTTCGGCCAATCTGGTAATGTTAGGTTATTCCACGGCGCTACTTCAGAATACTCGTCAAAACATATTTTTCACGGCGGCGGAAATGGAAACGACTATAAAAAAAATCAGCCCGGCACAACTCCTGGAAATAAACCTTAAGGCCTTTCAGACAGGACTATCTATCTCAGGTAAGCCGTCTCAAGACTAAAGTCTTGAGTTACATTTAAAGTTCTTTCCCGGTCAGTTTCCGGTAGGCGTCCAGGTATTTTTCAGAAGTTTTCTTGATGATTTCCGGCGGTAATTTCGGGGCGGGCGGCTGTTTATTCCACTGGAACGCCTCCAGATAATCACGCACAAACTGTTTGTCAAAAGAGGGCTGGCTCCGACCGGCCAGATACCCCTCGCTGGGCCAGAAGCGGGAAGAATCAGGCGTCAAGACCTCGTCCACCAAAATAATCTCCCCGTTTAACTCGCCCCACTCAAATTTCGTATCGCTGATAATAATTCCTTTAGTCAAAGCATACTGATGGGCTTTCTGGTAAATTTTCAAACTTCGCTCTTTTAATTCCGCGGCAATTTTTAGGCCGATGATCTCCACCATCCGTTCATATGAAATATTTTCATCATGTCCTGAGGTGGCTTTGGTGGACGGAGTAAAAATAGGTTCGGGTAATTTCTCTGATTCTTTCAATCCTCCCGGCAATTTGATTCCACAGATGCTGTTTGATGATTTATATTCTTTCCAACCGGAGCCGGCCAGGTACCCGCGCACCACGCATTCCACCGGCCAGACTTTAGTCTTTTTAACCAGCATTGTTCGTCCGGCTAAAACCGCCTGAAGCGAAGCGGATTGACTTTTTATCTGCGG
>CAKKQI010000295.1 GCA_919901895.1 Candidatus Brocadiaceae bacterium
AGCGAGCCCCAATTCTATCGGGGCGAACCGTTAGGGCGTTATTCATTCATTGGCGCCAACCCGTTTTTGGTCTTAAAAAGCAAGGGCCATAAGATTTTCGTGGAAACTAGCGGTAACCGCGACTTGTCCCGCCACTGGCGGGACAGGGCCGGACGAACTAAAGGCAATCGCATTTATTCATATTACGGTAATCCTTTTGAAGAATTAAAAAAAATTCTTGATACTTATCGGATTACTCAAAAAGATTACCCCGTTCCCTTTGTGGGAGGGGGCGTCGGATATTTTAGTTACGACCTGTGTCATTTTGTGGAAAAATTACCCCGGACCGCCCGGGATGATCTGAAATTCCCCGATATGTTTTTCGCTTTTTATGACCGGATTTTCGCCTGCGACCATAAAAAAAACAAGGTTTTTTTAATCGGTTTAAACCACACAAATTTTCCGCTCCGGCCGGTTGTTCCGGAAGATACATTTCCCGATGGTTATCGGGACAAAACGAAAACAACTCTTTTGTCTGGCCGGCGGAACAGAAAATTTTCATTAAAATCTAATTTCACTAAATCAGCTTACCTAAAAGCAATCCGGCGAGCCAAAGAATATATTACGGCCGGTGATATTTACCAGATGAATTTATCACAACGTTTTGAGGTAAAGTCGTTAGTTGATTCGCCGCAGAAAATATTTAGCCGGCTTAATCAGATAAATCCGGCTCCTTTCTCCGCTTTTCTTCAGCCGGCAGACGGACAATCTATTATCAGCTCCTCGCCGGAACGGTTTTTACGAATACGGAATCGTCATGTTGAAACTCGTCCGATTAAAGGAACCCGCCCGCGCGGAAAAAATCCGGCGCAGGACCGGCGGTTGAAACAAGAACTTTATCACAGCGTTAAAGACAATGCCGAACTGGCGATGATTGTTGACCTGGAACGAAACGACCTGGGACGGGTCTGCCGGTACGGTTCGGTAAAAGTTGCTCAATCCAAAGGATTAGAAACCTACCCGACCGTTTTTCATTTGGTGGCAACCATAGAAGGCGATTTGCATCCTCGTTATAATGCCATAGACCTGATTAAAGCAACTTTTCCCGGCGGCTCTATTACCGGCGCGCCGAAAATCAGGGCAATGGAAATTATTGACGAATTAGAACCGACCCAACGAA
This sequence comes from Candidatus Brocadiaceae bacterium, assembly GCA_919901895.1. Taxonomy (GTDB): domain Bacteria; phylum Planctomycetota; class MHYJ01; order JACQXL01; family CAKKQI01; genus CAKKQI01. The sequence continues at coordinate 1,160 of CAKKQI010000295.1, forward strand.
ATGTTTATACCGGCGCCATCGGTTACCTCGGATTTGACGGAACAATTGACCTCTCCATTGCCATCAGAATTTTTATGATCAATAAAAACGGGATTTACTTTCAGGCCGGCGGCGGCCTTGTGGCTGATTCCGACCCGGAAAGCGAATATCAGGAAACCATCGCTAAGGTAAAAGGGTTAATAAAAACACTAAATTTGACGATGTCATAACAATGGAAACCTTTACCTCACAGCCAGACGGACTAACAGTGAACGGCACGATGACCCATTTGGAAACTATTTTTACCTCCATTCAGGGGGAAGGTATTTACGTCGGCGTTCCGCAGTTATTTATCCGCTTCAGCGGCTGCAATTTAAAATGTCTGTATTGCGACACGCCGGAAGCGCGGGTGCCGCATCCGATGGCCCGCATTGAAAACAAACCATTCCAGCGCAATTTCAAACTGGTCAGCAATCCGATTAAAATAGAAAACCTGAGCCGGGAAGTCTTTAACCTGGCGGATAATTTCCCGGAAATCCATTCGGTGGTCTTAACCGGCGGCGAACCGCTGGTCGCCACCGGTTTTTTAAGAAATTTTTTGCCGGAATTAAAAAAGAAAAATTTAAGAATCTTCTTGGAAACCAACGGTACATTGCCCGACCAACTAAAAAGTATCCTGGAATTTATTGATATTATTTCTATGGATATCAAAATACCTTCGGCCGTCGGGCGGGAGGTGGACTGGGACAAAACCGTTGAATTTTTGAAGATCTCGGCTCAACGGGTTGTCTATACAAAAATTCTGGTAACCGGCCTGGAAAAACCGGAGGAATTAACCAGAGCCCGCGCCCTGATTGCCGGGGTAAATAAAAAAATACCGCTGGTGCTTCAGCCATTCAGCCCGATTTTATCGGGAGGCGCGCCAACCGGTAATCATACCAACAACCATCGCTCA
>CAKKQI010000296.1 GCA_919901895.1 Candidatus Brocadiaceae bacterium
GTCACTATCTACACTATCAGCTGTCATTCTGGGTCCACCCGACTTTAATTGAACCACCATTCCTTTTTTAATATCTGCCATATTTTTCTCCTTTTCCTTTTCCAGCCCTGTCCTTAAGTTAATGGACAGATGCTACTGGTATTCCGGGGACACCACGGTATTCCGGTAATCCGGGGACGCCCGCCTTCGCCCTTTGGGCTACGGACGGGCAAGCAGTACCAATCCCCTCTCGCGTCTCCCGAACTCTCGGGCAATCCGGGGACACCACCCCGAATGCTTTCGGGGGGCAAGCCGCAGCCCATACCTATGAGCTGGGCAGGCATTTGACCGGTTGGATTATCCTCTGTCTTCATCAGTCGCTTTCCCGTTTTTCAGTTTGCGTCTTTGGCTTACCGGAGGCAGATAATTTTCCCCGACCACCACGGGCCGGCCGGTTTTCTGCTCCAGTGCCAGCCGCGCTTTTCGGGCTATTTTTCCGCCGGTCTTGCCGGCCGCGGCATTTTCAACCATGCCGGTGGCATCAACGCTCTCGGCAATCTGGCGGGTGGATAGTTCGGCCAGGGCCGTGAAAATAAGTTCCGCCTCGCTCATATGGTCCCGCAGGTTCTGGGTTTTGAGTCCCTTGATGGCCTTATGTTTTTTGACCGAAATGCCGCTCCATTCCCGATGAATGATATTAGTCAGAATCGCGTATTCATCTTCGTCTTTAATCTCGTGTCCTTGCCAGTAATCGGTGAGTTTGTTCCGTGTTTCCTGGCCCATCATCCGCTGCTGAATCCATTTGGCGCTCCGGCCGCGCTGTTTCCAGTATTCCCTGGCCCGGTCAAGAGAGCGGGCCGGGTCGCTCATATCCTGTATGCGTTCATAACCCACCTTGGCCAGCCAAAGTTTGATGGATTCGGCCTTGGGGCTGGGCACCGATTGAATAATCCTAAAAAGCGTCTCCGGACTGGCCACATCGGTTATGTATTTTTTTCCGTCAGCGGCGGCCAGTTTCAGTTGGTTACATTTTGTAACCGACTCACTGCCTTCCTTATTTAGCCGGTTTTTTAGGACTTTCCAATAGTTTCTGGCTGCTTGATAATCCGGTTGCTGAATCAGCGCCCCGATGATATCCACCACGGAAAAAAACCAGGTGGCAGACGCTTCATCATAAATCCGGCGGATTTTATAATCCTCAAAAACCGCCAGCGCCCTTTCTTTATTCATAATTTAATCTCCTTTACTTAATTCCATCCTACCATTTCCGCCTGATTTTGCACATCTTTTCCTTATTCCGCTGGCTTACCCCTTACGGGATAATTCCGGGGACACAATACCAGTTCCCCCTATCCCCCTGCGGTCGCCCACTAGTGTACCCGGTGCGTTTCGCTACGCGAATACTCCCGACCAGTGCTGCGCACAGGGGGGTGTGCCGGGCTGTTTCCCGAATTCACAAATTCACAAGCCTAAACCCTTAATAATATAAACCATAAAACTATCATAATAACAATAATACTAACAGCGGTAATCAGAGCAATTATTAGAACTCGTAGAACCCTTGGTAACTTTGCCAAGACACCCACCAGATAAACTAAGACCGCTGTTACGATTACTATTCCGATACAATGGAAGAATGTCTCTGTAAAACTTATTCTGCTGGCATACTGTGCCCCAAAATATTTCTCGGTGTGGGTGTAAAAGTGTGCGGTTACAGGGAAAAAACATCTCAAGGCAACTGCTAACGCCCCCAGACACAAAATAACTTTCTGAAAAGCATTAAACTTGGGAATATTCATTTTTTCTCCTTTCTTTATCTTCTGGATAATCCGGGGACACCTGACCGAACACAAAATGACCCCGATAGCGAATTATTGAATTGCAATAATCCGGGGACCACAGCCCAGCACATAATTTATGTGCGGGGCTGGGCAGGCACACCTCACCAGCCAGCCCTTTATTTTCGCGCCATTCAAGACGCTG
>CAKKQI010000297.1:0-1292 GCA_919901895.1 Candidatus Brocadiaceae bacterium
CCAGGCCGGATTGGTCCCCGGGGAAATAATGATTACGCCGCCGCGATAAACCCAGTCACGTAATGATTTAATCTGTTCCGGAGTTAACTCATTTAATGGAGTATCATTTAAAAGGACAATTTGGGCGTCGGCTAAGCCATACCAGCGGTCCGGCACATCCCGGGGAGAAAGATATAATTTATTGATGGTGAACTCCTTGGAACGATAAGAATCATTTTTAAACCAGGTGGGATTTTGCGGGGCATTAATTTTTTCCGGTAAATCAATCCTGGTAGTTGAAGAGGTCTGGTTAAGTATCAGATAATTTAAGCTCCGGTCGTATGAATTATCGTTATTATCATGGGGAGCAATTTTTTCATGGAAAATAATTTTATTTTTAGAGTCAGACAGGATCAATTCCGGCTGGAAGTAGGTGTTTTGGATACCCTGAAGCGGTAGATAAAAAAATATCCGTTTTTGCCCTTCAGGCGGCAGGTATTCTTTTTTTATTATTTTCAGGAAGATTTTGTTATTATTAGAAGGGTCAATGGCTCGTAATTCGCAATTAAGATTAAATTCCCGGGCGGTCCGGTTGCGCAGTTCCACCAATACCGGTAAACAATAAAACGCATTTTTTTCAAAATTATTAATGCCGACTCGGACGTCTATTTCGCCGGTATTTTTAATAATTTGATCGGTCTCTGCAGCGGAAACAGGCAGAATGGTATTTCCCCAAAAAACACCTGTAATAATGAATAGCGGTAGATATTTTTTAAGTCTCATCTTATTTTACCAGTTTTTCCACCTCGCGCGGTAATTCGGGGATAGTTTCCAGCAGGTTCCGGATAATCACATCTGCTTTAATTCCTTCGGCTTCGCCTTCAAAGTTCAAAATCAGGCGATGACGCAGGGCCGGACAGGCCACTTTCCGAATATCTTCAAAACTGAGATTATAGCGGCCTTGGCAAATGGCCCGAATTTTACCGGCCAGGATTAATGCCTGTGTCCCGCGCGGACTGGCCCCGTAACGGACATATCGCTTGACCATCTCATCGGCTTCTTCAGTTTGCGGGTGAGTCGCCCGCACCAGCAGGGCAATATAATGTTTTAAATGCGAGGCGACCGGCACCTCCCGGGCTAATTTTCTTAATTCCAGAAGTTCCAGACCATTGATTACTTGCTTAACCGTAATTTCCTGTGAACCGGTCGTCCGTTCCATAATTTCTTCCATCTCTTCAACGGACGGTGTTTCCACCAGCGTCTTAAAAAAGAAACGGTCCAGTTGCGCTTCAGGCAGGGGATAGGTCCCTTCC
>CAKKQI010000297.1:1302-3242 GCA_919901895.1 Candidatus Brocadiaceae bacterium
AAAAAGGTTGTTCCAATTTATAAGAAGTGCCGGCGACGGTAACGCTTAATTCCTGCATGGCTTCCAGAAGGGCGGATTGGGTTTTTGGCATCGCCCGGTTGATTTCATCAGCCAGGATAATGTTGCCGAAAATCGGGCCTTTCTGGAATTGGAATTTCTTTTCGCCGGCGGGTGTTTCTACCACCAAATTGGTGCCGGTAATATCCGCCGGCATCAGATCCGGAGTGAACTGAATCCGGGAGAATTTCACGTTAAGGCACTGGGCCAGGGTGCGGACCAGCATTGTTTTACCGATACCCGGAACTCCTTCCAGGAGGATATGACCACCGGCCAGAATCGCCGTAACGACCTGTTCTACGACCGGATGGTGACCGACGATAATTTTACCGATTTCGCTTTTTAGCGCATTGATTTTTCCCTGAAAATTCTGGATTTCTTGTTCTAGGCCCATGATTAGTCCTCCTTTTCTTTAACCGCAGATTACACAGAATTATTATTTCTTATCCAACGACTCAAAATACTGCCGGACGGTTTCTTTGTATTCAAGGGGGATCGCGCTTTCGTTCATCGCTTTTTCAGCCGCTTCTTTATAAACGGGGAGCGCTTCCCGGATAGGCATCAGGGCTTCGTTTTTTTTATCCGGCACACCTTTGAAACGGGTGGTTAAGACCTGCCCCTGACCGGTGATTTTGCGTTTGGATAAAATATCGGTGGTTCGTTCTGTTTCTAATTTTACCGGTGCGTATATTTTTTCCCAGTCCGTGAGCGGTTTGGTATTAGTTCCTCCTTCGTCATGGGAGCGACCCTGGTGGGCTTTCGGTCCTTTTTCCGGACCTTCGTTAGTCGTTCCGCCTCCGGCCAGCGGACCACCTTTTCCCTTAACTAATCCGAACTTCTTATCCTGACAGGTTCCGCATTGATTGCCCTTGCCCTTGCCTTTACCTTTAACGGCTAATTTTTTGCCGCAGGTCGGACAGGATTCCTGACCGTTTGGGTCAATTTCGGCCAGTTCGGCGTCTATTTCTTCCAGTTCTTCTAATAATTCTTCTAAAGATTTCTCCATCTGGGCTAATTCTTCAGCACTCCAGTCGCTTAGTTCACCCAGTTCATCCAGAAGTTTTTGTAACTTTTCCGGTAATTCCTTAAAATTTTTTCCGGCCAGGGCGTCGCTTAAATTCTTCATTGTTTCTTTCAAATCACTTTGCTCGCTTAGCTGCTCGCTTAATTCTTGCAGTCTTTTTTCCAGTGTTTCCAGTTCCCGCTGGTCAAACTTATTTTTTAATAATTTATCCTGCAATTCTTTTATTTCTTTTTCCATTGATTTTAAATCATTTTGACTCAACGATTCTGCCAGGTCTTTGGTCAAGTTTGATTTTTTTAACGTTTCCAGGGTTTGCTGTTTGGTTTGCAGTTCTTTTTTCAGCGAGTCGGTTTTTTCGGCCAGTTTATTTGTGGCCACCAGCGCATCTTTTTTTTCCAGAGCGCCTTGTTTAATGGCTTCGGTTAGTAATTGGATGTCACGCGGTAACGTTTGGATGGGATTTGGTTTTTTGGAATCAGAGAGGGTTTTAATCTGATGGGCCATATTAGCCAGTTGACTGAGTTGATGGGGAAGGATTTTTGCCGGTTTATTTTTCCGGCCGGATGAACTGACCGGAGGAATAAAATAAAATATAATAAAAATAAGAAGCAGCATCGGATGATACCATTTTCGATAAGGGATCCGGTAAGAAACCAGGGAAGAAAGATTAAGGGAACGGAGAGTGGCTTCAGCCCGTTGCAAATTCCAATTGGTGGCGACGTCGGTTGGGTCTTTTAAACCATATTCATAAGCGGTGCTGATAAGTTCTTTGGCTCCGGCCATTTTATCAAGATAGGCCGCCGCCGCCAGAAAACTGATCCGCCTGAAGAAACCAATGGCGAAACCAATCGTAACAGCG
>CAKKQI010000298.1 GCA_919901895.1 Candidatus Brocadiaceae bacterium
AGCGATGTCATCAAGACCACGGTTTATCTCAAGGATATGAATGAATTCGGCGGGCTGAATGAGGTTTATGGCCGGTATTTTTCCGGTAATCCGCCGGCGCGGGCAACGATTGAAGCCGCCCGTTTGCCGAAAGATGTTAAAGTTGAAATTGATGCGATTGCGATAATTAAATCGTCTTCGGAGATTTAGTAATCAAAGATGAAGCCAGGGATTAATTTTTATAAATCACCAAAAGGGTGGGGGCGTAGCGCAGTCCCGAAAGGTCGGGACGCCACTACGCCATAAGGACTCATTATTTAACGGGGCGTAGCGCAGTCTGGTTTAGCGCGCCTGGTTCGGGACCAGGAGGCCGGAGGTTCAAATCCTCTCGCCCCGATATGGAATAGTTGGTTTAGTGCTTGGCGCCAAGGTCGGAGGTGTCCGCTGAAATAGCGGACAAATCCTCTCGCCCCGACCATAAAATTTTGATAAACCAAAATTTATACCGGATAAAAAATGACAACACAATTCCGTCTTATTTTCCCAGACTACGTTAGAGTATCCGTTTTAGTATTGGTGATATTTTTAACCGGCTGTATTTTCGTTGATTTTAAGCCAAAAGAGTTATACCAAGAGAAATTTATTAGCGGTAACGAGAAAAGCGTTAATAAGGTTTTGATATTGCCCATCAATGGGATTATTATGAACGAGGAAGCCGGCGGATTTTTCAGCAAGGATGCCTGCACGCCGGAAAAAATCAGAGAACAGTTGCAATTAGCCGGTCGGGATAAAGACATTAAGGCGATTATTCTGGAGATTGATAGCCCCGGCGGGGGAGTGACCGCCAGCGATATTATTTACCAGAATATTAAGGAGTTTAAAAAACAAAAACCGGACCTCCCGATCGTGGTTCTGATGAAAGACACGGCTGCTTCCGGCGGTTATTATATTGCGATGGCCGGCGATTATATCATTGCTCACCGGACGTCTATTACCGGTAGTATCGGCGTAATTTCACTATTTGTTATCGTAGAAGAATTGCTGGAAAAAATTAAAGTGGATGTGGAAATAATAAAATCCGGCGAGGTTAAGGATATGGGGTCGCCTTTTAAAAAGATGTCTGATAAAGAACGCGAGTTAATCCAGTCAATCGTTAATGAAATGTACCAGCGTTTTGTGAATGTGGTAGTTGAAGGGCGGAAGGATGTGTTAACCAGGGAAGAGATTTTGAAATTAGCGGATGGGCGGGTTTTCACCGGTCAGATGGCCTATGATAAAAAATTAATTGATGCGGTCGGTTATCTGGCTGATGCCGAAAAAAAAGCGCAGGAGATCGCTCATCTATCTGATAGTAAAGTCATTAGATATGAACGGGTGAAGAGCGGGTTGGGGGCGGCTTTTAGTCTGGAGAACCCGCTGGGGGAGATTAATTTTCTGAAGCAACTGGTCTTACGTGACGGCACTTCCAGATTTATGTATTTATGGTGGCCGGCCGGGGAGTAGTGATCTTTGAGACCTAAAATTCTGGTGCAAAGTTGTCGCGGCGGTCCGCCCCGCCCAGGCGGGGTAGATTGTCCCCGTTTCTGAAAGCGACCAGAAGGGTCGCCGCTACAGCCAAAATAAATTATCAAATAGTATCTATCATTTTGATTATCAATAAATAACATAAAATTTTTCTGAAGAAAAATTAGAGTTGATTAAAAGTAGGTCCTTCGTCCCACTTGAGAGGGACTCAGGATCGTAATTTTGTTTCACAAAATTACGGGGTGTAGCGCAGTCTGGCTAGCGCGCTTGGTTTGGGACCAAGAAGTCAGAGGTTCAAATCCTCTCACCCCGATTATGGTTTAGCGCGCCCCGATGCCTATCGGGGAGGTCGGAGGTTCGAATCCTCTCGCCCCGATATTGTTGAATGGTTTAGCGCGTCCCGAATGCTTTCGGGGAAGTCGGTGGGTTTCCCGCCAGACGGCGGGATCCGTCCTTTGGCGGACAAATCCGGGCGCCCCGATATAGTTTACAAGCGGTCTCATAAGGCATTTACAGATAATATCAACGAGGTCCCGATTAGGTCGGGATTCCGCTGTCGCTCC
>CAKKQI010000299.1:0-10002 GCA_919901895.1 Candidatus Brocadiaceae bacterium
ACCAGCGTCTGGTAATTGTTCTTGATATCGGTAACCGCCAGGAAACAATTGAGACTCTATTAAGCAACCTGTTTGAAGAAAGCGCCGATGCTTCTGAATACCAGAAAGCCACGATCTATTCTTATGAACGGGCTGATTTTCATTATACTTACCTTGATACGAAATTTTTATTCAGCCCTGAAAAAGAAACCGTTGAACTGATGGTACGCCATTATCAAACCCCGCCGCAGAAATCACTGGCCGCTTCCCCGCTGTTCCAAAAAGCTAAAACCAATGTTTCTGCCAAAAATAATGAGCCCATGTTTTTTGTTAATCTTGAGCAGATTTTTGCCGCCTGCGAAGAAGAGATCCCACCCGAAGCGAATATTGTCCTGGAAGACTGCGGTTTAAAAAGCATTAAAACTATTAGCGCTTCGTTTAATGTTCAGGATAATGGTTTGAGTAAAACTCAGGTGTATCTTGACCTGCCGGCTAATCAACGAAAAGGATTAACGAAATTATTTGATGAAACCAAACCCTGTCAATTATGGCTGGACCTGGTTCCGACCGACGTCCTTTCTTACAATGCCGTCAGTATTGATTTAAACCAGGTCTGGACAGAAATTGAGAACATGATCCGCTCAATGCCTTTTGCCTCTGATATGGAAGAAGAAATCGTCCAAAAATTAGGTTTTTCGCTCAAGGATGACTTGTTTCCTTCGCTCGGAACTAATTTCGTCAGTTATTCAACGCTGCCTGAACCGGGCGGTTTAAATCCGCTTCAGGTTACTATTGTGAAACTAAAAGATAAAGAAAAATTTGAATCCTGCATCACCAAATTGGCCAAGCAGGCCGATAGCACTCTTCAAAAAATATCTTTTAAAAATCATGAAATCAAAGGCGGACTCAATCAAATTGACATAATGATGGGCCGTAAAGATGAACGCCCTCCTGATGAACTTATGAATATCCCGTTTTTCCAGTCACTTCTAAATACAAAATATTATTATTTCATCCTCTCCTCCGGAGGGAATGATTATCTCTACTGGGCAAATAACCTTGATATCCTGAAAAAAATAATTGAACAGCTGGATAAAAAAAGCGAAACGCTGGCGGATGACCAGAATTTCAAAAAAGCGCCGGTTTCTTTTACCACCAATTCCCAATACGTTCTCTACGTTAACGAAAAACAAATGTACACCCTGACGGTAAACTACCTGCGCCAGATGGTAAACTCATTCTTACCTTTGGTAATGGGGTTTAGCCGGGAACCGAAAGTCCAGGAGATACTTGACACCGTCAGCACTATTATAAATCAATTGCCATCAGGGCAAACAATCGGTAAACATCTCAGCGGAACTTACCTCACGGTCAAGACTGATAAACAAGGCGTTAAGATTGAATCGGTCTCTTCAGTCGGTTTAGAAGCATCCGTCCCGGCAATCGCCATCGTCGCCGCGATTGCCATACCTAATTTATTAAGTTCAAGACAATCGGCTAATGAAATATCCGCCATCTACGGTTTAAGAACATTAATCTCTACCGAAGCCGTCTGGATGCAGCAGGATAGCGACCGGAACGGCGTCAAAGATTACTGGACTTACGATGTTTCTTGTTTTTACCGGATGCTCCGGGCTGATGGTGCGACCAAAGTTCAGATGATTGACATTGCTTTTGCCAAGGCCGATGCGGTGCCGGCCCCGGACGGTGTTTTGGGTACGGAACCAACCATTGAAAATTTTGCCGGCAATAATATTAAACCCACTCCCAAGAGCGGTTATTTTTTTAAAGCAATGAAACTAAATAGCCGGGGCAACCCCTACAATCAGGAAACGGTTGGTAACAACGTGGCCGCCACCAACCAGACTGAATTTGCCTTTGCCGCCTATCCGGCTGAATACGGAAAGTCCGGACGCCGGACATTCATCGTTAATGAAGGCGGCACGATTTATGCCAAAGACTTAGGCCCGAATTTCGGAATTAAAGAAGAACCCAAACCGGCCCCGGAACTGACGCCGGAACTGGCCAAAGAAATTCAAAAACTGATTGAAAATCTGGGCGATAAATCGTTTGAGGTCCGCGACCAAGCCACGCAGGAACTGATAGAAATCAATCAAACCGGTCTTAACTACTTAAAAGAGGCACTCAAAGATGATGATGCGGAAATACGTTTTCGGGCTAACTTAATTATAAAAAAAATAACCGAGCCGCCGTTGCTGCCGATTGACCAATGGCCCGCTGGTGACCCCACAACGGCCGGCTGGTCAGTCTCCGATTATTAATCGTGTATCTTATTTTAGATTTTTGTTATCTTGCTTATATTATTATTGTCCTGCCGTACTACCTGTTTCGCTTTCTCGTCAGCCGAACAGCCCGGCTGGGATTAACGCAACGATTTGGCTTTCTCCCGCCGCGCCAGACGAACCAACCGGCGATCTGGCTTCACGGCGCCTCGGTCGGTGAAATTCTAACCCTTCAACCATTAATCAACCAATTAACCCAAGATTTCCCCAACCACGAAATCATCCTTTCGGTTCTCACCCCCACGGCCTACCGGTTAGCCCAAGAAAAATTTAAGACCACCCATCTTATCTTCTGGCCGATAGATTTAAGTTTCATCGTCCGGAAAGTGTTAAAACGGCTCAAGCCAAATCTGATTGTTTTAATAGAACAGGAAATCTGGCCTAATTTTATCAATCAAGCCGATAAGTTACAGATACCGGTGGTGTTAATCAACGGCCGGATAACTGAAAAATCGCTCCGGAAATACCGTCTGGCCGATTTTATTATTAAACCAACGCTCCAAAAAATCCGGATGCTGGCGGTTCAGACAGAAGAATACGCAAACCGCTACCGGTCTCTGGGCGTTGAGGCCCAAAAGATAAGCGTCACCGGCAATATGAAATATGATATCAAAGCGGTGGAAGGAAACGCTGAAGACTATCTTAAACTATTCCGGATAAAACCGGAAGACCGCGTTATTGTGGCCGGCAGCACCCATTATCCTGAGGAAGAAATTTTAATTGATGCTTATTTAAATCTCTCCGCACAAAGTGACGGAGTCCGTATTCCACCGGACAAATCTCAAATCTCTCCGCACAAAGTGACGGAGTCCGTATTCCATCGGACAAATCTCAAATTAATCATCGCCCCGCGTCATCCGGAACGTGTTCCTGAGGTGGAAAAATATTGTGAGCTGAAAAAATTAACCTGCATCAGAAAATCGCAACTATCTCCGGCAAAAGACGCCACGGACGGCCTTATTATCATTGACACAGTGGGCGAGTTACCAAAGATTTACCCTGTGGCCACGGTGGTATTTATCGGCGGAAGTCTGGTGCCGCGGGGCGGGCAAAACGTTCTGGAACCGGCCGCGGCGGGCAAACCGATAATTTTCGGACCTTCAATGTATAATTTTCAGGAACCGGCTGAACTGCTTCTATCCGCCGGCGCCGCCTGGCCGGTGAAAGATAAAACGGAACTGTCGACCCGCCTAAAATCACTTCTAGCTGATACTCACCTTCTCACTCAAGCCGGACAACGCGCCCAAAAAATTATCGGACCACACCAGGGCGCCACCCAACGCAATCTAGCCATCATCAAAAAATTTATCTCATAATTTCTTGCTTAAATAAAAAATTTTAGTATAGTAGCCGTTTATCTTTAATCTGTGTAATCAGTAATAATCAGTGAAATCAGTCGTTAGAGAGGAGATAAAGGTATGCGCAGCAGCCGAAAAAGATTGTTTACCTCGGAAGCGGTTTGTATGGGACATCCTGATAAAATCTGCGACCAGATCTCGGATGCGGTTCTTGACGCCATTATGGCCAAAGACCCCTGCGGCCGGGTGGCCTGCGAAACTATGGTCAAAACCGGTATGGCTATTGTCGCCGGTGAAATTACCACCTCATGCTACGTGGAAATACCGGATATCGTCCGGCAAACGATTAAAGAAATCGGTTACACGCATGCGGATATGGGATTTGATTACGAAACCTGCGCGGTCCTGACGGCCATCCAGAGGCAGTCGGAAGATATCGCCCTGGGCGTTAACGAAAATAAAAAAAAATGTAAAGACATCGGGGCGGGCGACCAGGGAATTGTTTTCGGTTACGCCTGCCACGAAACGCCGGAACTGATGCCGATGCCGATTATGCTCGCCCGCAAACTGGTCAACCGCGCGGCCGAAATGCGGCAGACCGGTAAAATACCTTACCTCCGGCCCGACGGAAAATCCCAATTAAGTATTGAATACGAAAATAATATCCCGGTCCGGATTGATACGGTCATCCTTTCGCTCCAGCACAATCCGGATGTTAATCTCAAAAAAATGAAAGAAGAATTAATTGAAAAAATTATCAGACCGATCCTGCCGAAAGCACTGGTTAACAGCGACTTGAAAATTATGATCAATCCAACCGGACGATTTGTCCTGGGCGGTCCGTATGCGGATTGCGGTTTGACCGGCCGGAAAGTCGTGGTGGATACCTACGGAAGTATGGGCACGCATGGCGGAGGAGCATTTTCGGGTAAAGACCCGACCAAGGTGGACCGGAGTGGTTCTTATGCGGCGCGTTATGCCGCTAAAAATATCGTCGCGGCCGGATTGGCCGACCGATGCGAAGTCCAGATTGCCTATGCCATCGGCATACCGCAACCGGTGGCGGTTGACGTGGAAACTTTCGGCACAGCCCACATACCGGAATCAACCATTATAGAACTGGTTAAAAAATATTTTGACTTTACGCCGATCGGAATGATTAACCATCTTAAATTACGCCGTCCGATTTACAAACAGACAGCCCGTTACGGACATTTCGGACTCAATAACCCCGATTACACGTGGGAAAAAACGGATAAAGCGGCTCTTCTAAAAAAAGAAGCCGGCCTCTAACCACGGATTAACACGGATATTAAACAGATTACACAAATTTAAATAAATTATTGGAGAAAATTTATAAATGAAATACGACGTAAAAAATATCAAACTATCTTCAATCGGTTACCGCCGGATTAACTGGGCGGATAACCATATGCCGGTGTTACGCCGGATTCGCGAGCGGTTCGCCCGGACCAAGCCGTTAAAAGGCATCAGAATCGGAGCCTGTTTGCACGTAACGACCGAGACGGCTAATTTAATGAGAACGCTTCAGGCCGGCGGCGCCGAACTGGCGCTCTGCGCCTCTAACCCGCTTTCCACCCAGGATGAAGCAGCCGCCAGTTTGGTCCGCGATTATAAAATTCCGGTCTTTGCCATCCGCGGAGAAAATAATTCTTCTTATTATAAACACATTCATGCAGTCATTGCGATCAAACCTCAGATTACGATTGACGACGGAGCCGACCTGGTTTCCACCATCCATTCTAAATATCAATCGTTACCAGAGAATATTTATGCCGGAATGGAAGAAACCACCACCGGCATTATCCGGATGAAAGCGATGGCCCAGGACGGGGCATTGCGTTATCCGGTTTTTTCCGTGAACGACGCCAAAACCAAATATCTTTTTGATAACCGTTACGGCACCGGCCAATCAACCGTTGACGGGATTATCCGGGCCACCAATGTCCTTTTTGCCGGCCGGGTAATCGTAGTGGCCGGTTACGGCTGGTGCGGCCGCGGGTTTGCAATGCGCGCCCACGGACTCGGCGCCCGGGTCATTGTTACCGAAGTTAATCCCTTAAGAGCCCTGGAAGCGACAATGGACGGATTTAACGTAATGCCGATGAACCAGGCCGCTAAAATCGGCGAGGTCTTCTGCACCCTGACCGGCGATATCGGCGTCATTAATGAAAAACATTTTAAAATGATGAAAGACGGCGCCATCGTAGCCAATTCCGGACATTTTAACGTGGAACTGGACCTGGCCGCATTGAAGAAAATAGCAAAACAGATTACATTAAATATCAGACCCAATGTTGACCAGTATATTCTCAAAAATGGAAAATCTATTTTCGTCCTGGCGCAAGGACGACTCGTTAACCTCGCCTGCGCCGAAGGCCACCCGGCGATGGTGATGGATATGAGTTTTGCCACCCAGGCATTGGTAACTGAATACGCCGTCAAAAATCACGTTAAATTATCACCTCAGGTATATGACGTGCCGGTAGAAATAGAAAATTGGATTGCCCGCCTGAAACTGGAATCAATGGGCCTCAAAATTGATACCCTTACCCCAGAACAGAAAAAATACCTGTCCTCCTGGTCCGAAGGCACGTAAAGAGGCATCTCCCATTTCTGGGTATCCTCCCCATGCGGGGGTAGGCGTCCCGATGCCTGTCCCGATCCGCCCCGGCAGGGCGAAACATCGGGGCGCCCCCGCCAAGGCGGGGTTCAAGCAAGGCTTGACCCCGAAGGGATTGCGAAGCGAACCTACCTAAAAATGAACGGTTCATTCGTATGTAAAAAAATCAAATAAAAAAATATTTACCATTGACAATTACTAAACATCGGTTAAACTTAATATAGAGATACAGGTAAAATTGTTCTTTGAGAAATTAACTAATGCAGCAGGCCTGACTGTGCGGCACACAGACAGGGAACCGGATCGGTTGAGATAATTTTTATAAGTGCTATCATCCTTTATATTATCCTTTTTATACCCGTCTTTGACCATTTCCGGCTGCCTCATAAAATTTACTAACGTAAATTTTGTCCATTCAAGACAATATTTTTTTAACATAAAAATTTGTCTGCACATTTTTATAAAGGGGGTGAATAAGGATGAAAAAAACTATCGATCAGCCTTGGTCTCCTCCTAAGACGGACGGATTTACCTTAATAGAATTATTAGTTGTTATCGGTATTATTACTATTTTAGCATCACTGGCCTTTGCGGGTATTCCCAGAATTATTATGAGCGTAAAACGGGTAAAATGCGAAGACAATCTTCGTTCCCTTTACGCCGCCCTGCAAATTTATGCGGAGGAACGCAGTTATGGAGGTTATCCGCAGGTAAAAGGAACGGCTTTCTGGGAGTCCTTAAGAACTTACCCGACACCGGAAACGGCTATTCTAAAAAGCCCGCTGGATGACCGGTATTTTATTTGTCCGGTGGTGGGCGGTCAGGGCGGCAAAGAAGTCTGTCATTATCGTGGACCAAAAGAATTTTTAAATAGCGCCACTGATGGTCATACGCCCATCGCAGCCGACTTCCCGGAAAACCACGGTAAATACCCGATTACCGTTTTACTCTTTGACGGGCGAAGAGAATCGGTTAAAACAAATGATTATCTCTGGACTGAAGCTGAAAAATGGACGGTCAAATAAAATAAATGTTTGACAACCATAACAATTTATGGTAATAAATTTTTATTATGGAGGTAAAAACTATGAAGAAACAGAAGAGCGGGTTTACTTTAATTGAACTGCTGGTGGTGATTGCCATTCTGGGAGTTCTGGCCACGTTGGTTTTACCGAATTTAATGAAAGGTAAAAAAAGCGCGGACATGCTTGCGTGCCTTAATAATTTCAGAGGATTACATGCTGGAATGTTACAATATTCCGACCAATTTAACACTTATCCGCGCGGGTCGGCTTACATGGGTTCAAATTTCTGGGAAGCGCTGAGAAAAGAACCAACCCCTGATACATCGGTTTTTAAAACCACCAACGATAAAATTTTTGTTTGTCCGCTCAGCGGAAACCAACCCGGAGCAAGTACTTGTGATTACCGCGGACCAAATTATCTGGTCAGCCCGGCCGTTGACGATAATGAGCCAATAGGCGCAGACGAACCGGCTAACCATGACCCGGCCAACCAGAAAGAACCTATTAATGTCTTATTATTCGGCGGATCGGTAAAACGGGTAACTCCCGGGACAAGCTTATGGAATGACGCTAATAATAAGACGGTTTTAAAAAGCGCTAAGTAATTGCATTTTTAACAGAAGGGTGATTTCTTATTTTTAAGGAATCACCCTTTTTTATTTGACAAACATAATTTTTTCGTTAAAATGAATTTGTTATCCGCCTAAAATGAATGGCTTAAATATGAAACAAATTAGTTTGTTCTTGTTAACGATAACCTTTACCCTATTAATTTTCACAACCATTCTACCGGCCGAACAGACCGACCCAAACCCGCCCTGGAAAAGAAAACGCTGGGAACTGGAATTCACCAACCAGACCCCGGAACTATTTACTTATGTTGACTCCACCGGTGATAAAAAAAATTACTGGTATCTGGTTTATACCATCCTCAATAGAACAGAAAAACCCATCAGGTTAGCCATTGATATCTGTATTAAAACCGATACGAATAAGTATTATCAAGACATCTGGCATCCCCTGATAGAAGACCAGATGATCAGTAATGAAGAAAAATTGGGCGGGCTGCCTCTGGGTGTGCAGAAAATTCGTATCAAAGAGTTAAAAGAGGAACTTAAATATTTAAACTGCAAAGAAATACGGGACAAAAAAGAAATAAAGCCTGGAGAAACTATCAAGGGCATTGCGGTTTTTAAAGAACTTGACCCGCGGGCCAATGAACTGGAAGTAATGGTCGGCGGATTGATTGATATTATCAAAGTCAGCTTTACCGAACCACCTGAGATTAAACCGGTCTATGAATATGAACCTAAAATTTTAAAACTGGCTTTTTCACAAGCCGGCGATGAATTCTTCAAGCATGACAAACCGGTGACCGACCCGGTTGACCCTCGGAAATTTATCAGGAAAAGAGAATGGCTCACCCGGCCGTACGGACCAATCTGTGACAAAGAAACCCTGCCTAATTTAATTAAATCATTGGAAGAAGAGAACCCTTTAATTCGCAATATCAGCTGGTTCCTGCTCCGCCGGATCACCCCGGTGGACCCGTTTCAGGATACAAACTTTGCTTATGACCCTTCTCTCGCTATTCAGGAAAATCAAAAAGTCATTACCCGCTGGCGTGAATGGTGGGAACGGAATAACGACCGACTCACCTATAATCTTTCCTCGAACAAATTTGAAATCAGGTCGGAATCAGAATAAAAATTTTTCCGCACCCCGCCCTTTTGGCCATTTAATAATTCAATCATAACTTAACAAGATTTTAATATTTGCGGCCTAAAAAATCTACGAATTAACTAATTTGGCCAAAAGAGCGGGGCCAGAGGTGGTGGCGGGCAATCGTTATCTTCATAATGCGTTTAATCAAATCTTTTTTTTGAGACGCCTCATAACCGGGCAGAGCACGTGAATATTCATTAAAAAACCTGAGCCGGTCGGCTCTGGTCAGCGCCGCCGGCATCGCCGCATTCAACTGGGCTAAATTTTTAATCCGCTGTGACCACTTTACTTCCCTGAGAAATTCCACCCGGTCCAGGTCAACAAAATAAAAAAGCGGCTCGCCGCCTTCCACCCCGACCAGAATATTGTTTGCCTTCAAATCTGCATGAAAGACACCCTGCCGGTGCAGGCTTCGCACCGCCTCAGCCATCTGTTTGACAAATTTTTTCTTTTCCTTAATCAGTTCAACCGGCGAACTGATTTTTTCAAAAAATTTAATAACAAATTGATTGGCTGGCCGGGCATCGGGAATTTCTTTTAAAAATAAATAACTGTTTCCGACCCCGCCGGGTCTGGACTCAACTAAAGATAGAGGTTCAGGCGTATTAATCCGGCGAAGCGCCAGTCCGCGCGCCGCTACCCAAGAGCGTCTGGCCGCCGGACGGCGAAATAAATTTTTTAGCCTGCTCATAAATGAATAACGGTATTCCTTAATAAAAATCTTGGCCTCCTCATCCCACGACTGAACAGAAATAGACCGTCCGATGCTATGTTTAAATAATTTGCCTGGTGCTTGTTGAACAAAATTTTTATGTTTTTCAATCAATTCCATAATTTTTCCTGGAGTTGTTCCGCGTCGCATAAAAATTTTATACCGGTCGTCCCGATAAACCATAAACTCCGAAGAATCCTTCAAACAACGTTTCGCCCGGCTGGCATAATGGCGTAATCTGAATTTCTCCATCAAAACCGCTATCCGACGAACCAGTTTCCTGAAAACCGGCGGACGAAAATCAAACTGCCGGTAG
>CAKKQI010000299.1:10012-10946 GCA_919901895.1 Candidatus Brocadiaceae bacterium
TGATCACGTCGGTAAACGGGCAAACTAGATTAATTGAGTAACTCATCTGAGCCAGATTATAAATTTTCCGGATATCAGACAACCCACCGGCGACCAGACTCCGATGCAGATCAATCAGGTATAATTGCGGCTCATCCCGGCCTGCCCCAATGTCCATCGTGGTGCAGGCCGGCTGAAAAGAAAAAGTCAAAAGAACATTACCGAGGTGTAAATCTTTATGAAAAAAATTAACCTGATGAGCTTGGCGAACAAGTTGGCCCAGACGCTTCAAAATATCCTGACGCACCAAATAATCAGACATCTCCGGAAACATTCCTGGTCCGGATGTTCCACCGAGTGGTTGGCTAAAAAAATCTTTCAAAGTTAGTGCATTATTTATTTTTTCCAGAACTAAAAAGGCATCAACGGTAAAACCCCATTTTTTTTTTCTCCAGAACGGCCAGCGGTTGAACCGAAAGAACATCCCGGTTATGTAAATATTTTGCCATCAGCAATTCATTCATTGCCTGGGAACGCCACCAAGAGGCCTTAAGAATAGACCACCAATCGTTTAACTTATACTGTTTTACGAAGACTTCACCCAGAAATGGAATCGTCGTAAAAAACAAGGTCCGGGCATTATTGTCTTTCAATACCTGGCGCGCCTGAAGATTAGTTTCACGGCCGATTAAGGCCTGGTTAATTAATCTCTTAATATCTTCACGGACGACCCATCGATACGGGGGTTGTTTAATGGTGATAAAATTATAGAGTTGTTTCATTATAAATTTTTGCGGACAAAAATTTATCTACCTGAATTAATTTTTATTTTAAAGACATCGTCATATACTTTTAAAACTTTAGGCCAGTGTTGTTCAAACGAATATTTTAAGGCGGTCAGTCTGGCTACCTGCCCCATATTTTCCCGCCAGACCGGATCAGATAAAAAAATAAT
>CAKKQI010000300.1 GCA_919901895.1 Candidatus Brocadiaceae bacterium
CGGCGGGGTGACTGATCGGTTGAAGTAGCAAAAACCTTATTGTCCCGTCCGCCTCGACCGCCACAGGCGACCATGACCGAATCATCTAAGTTATGGAGATCTTTTAAAATATTATCCGCCGGGTGATTCCTGACAATTGTTCCGGGCGGCACTTTTAAAATCAGGTCGCGTCCGTCTTTGCCGATTTTATTGTTGGTGCCGCCGGGCGCGCCGTTTTCCGCCACATAACGTGTTTGATAAACAAAATGGTATAACGTATTAAGATGGGGGGAAACGGTTATGAGGACGTTCCCGCCCCGTCCGCCGTTACCGCCGTCCGGACCGCCCCGCTGAATGTATTTCTCGCAGCGAAAACTAGAACAACCCCGCCCGCCGTCACCGGCCT
The DNA here is from genome assembly GCA_919901895.1 of Candidatus Brocadiaceae bacterium. Lineage (GTDB taxonomy): Bacteria > Planctomycetota > MHYJ01 > JACQXL01 > CAKKQI01 > CAKKQI01. The sequence continues at coordinate 386 of CAKKQI010000300.1, forward strand.
CGACATCAATAATGACTTCGTCTTTAAACATAAAAAATCGTAAGCGATTTTTTTATCGCTATCAACAGAAGAGTCTTTTTTTTACAGGAGGATTGTCATCGTGTAAAAATTACCGCGTCTCCCGATATTGTCGGGGCGTGCCGCGCCTGAGGTATTCCAGATTAACAATGCTAAATATAACCGGACTGATATAATCCCTGATGTATTGCCCCACTTCGCCAATCGTGCTTGAGGAGACATAAATAATATCCCGGGGTTGAACGGCCAGGTTGCCCGTTAAGTCTCCGGCCAGTATTTTTTTGACATTGACTCTAATTACTTCAGGTTTTTCAATCTCGCCGCGGACAATCAGCACCTCGCCGAGTTTGGCATCTTTAGTAAATCCGTCGGCCAGGCTGATTATTTCCATCACCGAAGCCTGCCGGCTGTATTTATGCACACCAGGTTTTTTTACTTCGCCTAAGACGAATACTTTTTCTTCACCGAACTTTTTAACCGCCAGGGAAACCTGGGGGCTGAGGATATATTCCGAGAGATTTTTGGTAATCTGTTTATCCATCTGGGTCAAGGTTTGTCCGACGGCTTCAAGGTCGCCGGCCAGCGGTAGGGAAATTTTGCCATCCGGTCGGACGATCACATCACGCGAAAGATCCGGGTTCTGCCAGACAAAAACTTCCAGGACATCATCATAGTTAACGTAATAATCAAAGGAAGATGCTTGTTTTTGGGCGAGCGGGGCCTTATGGGGAACTTGCGATGGTTGAATCGCCTTAATGTCTTTTTTGTCCGGTGCGGTGCAACCGGTTAATAAAGCCGATAAGATTGATAAAATTACTATTAGTTCGGCTCCGCTCACGACCAGAAGACTAAAATTTTTTTGGAGCATACTTTTATTTTACCGAAAGAACGAATAATGATATTATATCACATCGGATAACAATAAATCAAGCGGTTATATAATAATATCGGTAAAATTGACCAAATGTCCGAACAAAATAATATTATTAAAAAAGTCTGGCAAACGATTAACCGGCATCAATTATTTAATCCCGGCGAATCTATTATTGTCGGAGTTTCCGGCGGGCCTGATTCGGTGGTTTTATTAGCCGTTCTGGACCGGATTAATCGGTTATACCGACAGGATTGGAAGTTATATCTAGCGCATCTGAATCATCAGATTCGCCGGGACGAAGCCGAGCGTGACGAAAAATTTGTTCGGGCGCTGGGGCGACAATTTGGTTATCCGGTCCTGGTGAAAAAAGTTAATGTGCCGGTTTTGGCGCAAAGAAAAAAATATTCATTAGAAGAAGCCGCCCGGCAGGCGCGCTATAAGTTTTTCGCCCAATTAGCCTGCCCCGCCAAAGGCGGGGCCCGTTCATTTCAGTCAAAGACTAATCAGTCCCGCCACGGCGGAGCTGAAAAAATATCTCCCGATAGAATCGGGACAGGCAAAATCGCGGTGGGGCATCATCAGGATGACCACGCGGAAACGATTCTTTTCCGGATTATCCGCGGCTGCGGATTACGCGGATTGCGGGGTATCAGGCCGGTCAGGCCGTTATTTTATGATTCACCGATTAAACTGGTCCGTCCATTGATTGAAGTGTCGCGTGAGGAAATAATGGTTTTTCTTAAAAAAGAGAAAATTGCGTATCAGATTGACCGGACCAATCTGGATAAAAAAATTACCCGCAATCGGATCCGGCTGGAGTTGATACCATATTTGCAAAAATACAACCCACAGGTAAAAAAAAGTCTGGTGCGCCTGGCCGAAATCGCCCGGGTGGCCTGTGATTATCTGGATGAAAAAAGCCGCCCAGATAACATTAAAAAAATCAATGACTTTGGGGAATTGCATCCCGCCCTGCAGGCGCATCTGGTTGAAGAGAAGGTGAGACTGGCTAACGGTCCTGCTAAAAATATAACAGCCGGCCATTACCGGGTGATTTTAAACCGGCTGAAAAAAAATAAAACAGTTGAAGTTTTACCGGATTATCACGTCCCCCCGGTGCGGTGCGGGATAAAAATTAAAATCCCGGGGGAAAGCCGGTTTCCGCAATATCAGTTGGAGGTGAAGGTGGCGGTTTTAAATCCGGCCGAGGCTGATTTGCGCAAATTTATAAAAACCAAAACAGATGAGGAAGAGGTTTTTGATTTCAGCCGGATAAAAAAACCGTTGGTTATCCGCCTCTGGCGGGCCGGCGATAAGTTTCAGCCGCTGGGAGTAAAAGGCAAACAATCTTTAAAGAAGTTTTTTATTGACCATAAAATTCCGCGGGCGGAGCGCCGGAGGATACCGCTGGTCGTCTCAGGCGGCCGGATAATCTGGGTCGTGGGTTATCGGATTGATGAGCGTTTTAAAGTTACGACTCAAACGAAAAAAATATTGAAAATAACGGCGGTTCCGTTGTAATTTAAAATTCATAAATATGAACGCTGAAAAACAGCAAAAATTTCTGGAGTTATTAGAGCCCTGCCGGTTCTCCTTGATGGCGTATCTCCGTAATCAACTCTGGTCCCGCCAAAAGAGGGACGGGTGGGAAGATGCGCTCCAGACGGTCTTATTAATCGCTTATCAAAAATTTGACGAGTTTGGGAAAGGACTTGAACCGGCTGGCGGGGCGGACGGTTTCCGGGCCTGGATTTTCCAGATCGCCACCTACACAATTTTTAATATCAATCGCCGGTATGAAAAAGAATCAATGATGACCCAGCTCCCGCCGGGCGGGGCAGGTGATTTATCCGACCAGGCGGTTCAGATACCAGAACGCGGAGTGATGTCGGAAGATATCGCGATTTCGTTTCCCGATTTTATCGGAATCAGTTCCCGTTCTGGCGGGGCTGAAGCGTTTAAAAATGATGGCGCTTACCGGAAGTTTTTGCAACAAAGCGAATTCCTGCTGGAAAAGATGACGGCTGAAATAAAAGAAGCGATTTTGGGTTTAAACCAGACCGAGCGGAGCGTATTTTTGCTCCGCTCGGTTGGCGAATTTTCTTACGAGGAAATAGCCGGAATTTTATCCATTCCCGTGGGCAGTGTGATGGGTAATCTTTCCCGGGCCCGCGGTAAGTTACGAGATAAACTTCTGACTTATGCCAAAGAAAACGGTTGCTTATGACAGATGTTTGGAGACGAGTTTGGTCATCTCAAACATATTGACCGTTTTCTTGCCGTTGAACACCGCTAAGAGCTTGGTGTCGGCGTTAATCATCCGCCTGTTTTTCGCATCCTGGAGCTTATTTTTCTTAATATAAGCCCACAGTTTTTTGACTACCTGGGTGCGCGGGAGCGCGGTGGTTCCCACGATGCCGGCCAGCGCGGTGGACGGCGTTAACGGCTTCATAAACGCCGCATTGACTTTCCTCTTTGCCATACCCAAATCCTCCTTTTGGAGACCCCTACTTGCCGGAACAACCCGTTCCGATTCCGGGGCTCCTTAAAATTTAATCTTATTATACCAGTCCCAGAGGGGAAGTCAAGCGAAAAATTATTTTTTTGTAATATTTTCCCTCGGTAAAACATTAGAGTAATAGAGGTGGTTATATGAGTAATTGCCAAGACATTCAAAAATATTTAAATTACTATCTGGATAATGCACCGGCGGCCGTAGAGAAACAGATCGTTGATGTTCATCTGGCGGGTTGCGCGGCTTGCCGAGTTTATTTTGAATCGGAAAAAGCCCTGGAACAAAAAATAATCAGGACGCTTGAGAAACCGGTTGAGAGGGAAAATGCCATCTGGTCACAAGCGGTAAAATCTTTCTTGGAAGCAGAGAGAAACGGAGAACCGGTTTGGTCGGCTCAGCCACGTTCCATTTTTAGATATTTGGTTCCGCTGGCTTCCGCCGCGGTAATTATCTTAGCAATCTTACCTTTGCTTTTATTCCCGCCATCCGTGACACCGGAGATTGTCCAGGTGGCCGTTCAGGAGCACCGGTCATTTTTAAATAACAAGGTGAAATTTGAGGTGTTGGACGGTTCAGCGGAAGAAATAACCAGGTATTTTAAGGAAAAACGGAATTTTGGTCTCGGTGAATGTTGCGGGGCAATGCTGCAAAAAGATGACCTGGAACTTAAAGGCGGGCGGATGCTTGAGGTTCAGAAAACACCAATCGTCACGATTAATGCAACGTATCAGAATATCCCGGTGAC
>CAKKQI010000301.1 GCA_919901895.1 Candidatus Brocadiaceae bacterium
TCTCAAAATGTGTTTACCATCGGTAAATAACCTTTAATTTGGACACGAGTGAATTTTAATATGAAAAAAATACCGGCTTTATTAGTAATGACGTTATTAATCTGGAGCGGTTGCGAGGATAAAAAACCTTCTCCCCTCGAGCCGACTGATTTAAAAAAGATAGAAACACAACTGGAAGAAAGCGGTTTTACAAAAATTTATCGCGAAACGGAATTTGTTATGGCTTATCCGGAAACCTGGGATGAAGAACCTTATGACCAGTTAAAAAATGACGCTAAAAAAGTTCTATTTCGCGGAGACAAAAAAGATGGTGTTCCTGAAACTGATGACGGCGTCGAAGTAAAGATTGGGATGACCGTAGTGGCTAAAGAGATCCCTGAAGGAATGGGTCTTGATGATCTGGTCGGAATGGAAATCCAGGCGTTAGAGACGATGGAAGATAACAAATTAACCGGCGAACCGGTCCAGGAAAAAGTTAAATTACTGAACGGCGTTCCGGCTCATCTTTTAAAATATGAACTATTCAACGAAGAAAAAAAAAGATATGCGCACCGTTATCAACTGGTAACGTTTTCCCAATATGACGGCTTGAATTTTTCGGTGATTGGTTTTGTCACCACCGCCGTTTCGGGTGATGAATTCCTGAAAAAATACGGGCTGGATGAAAAAATCAGGAAACATATTTTGACTTTCGTGCACCGATAAATCCGGATTCTGCGCTCAGCTGTGGTTGTTGTATCTGTGCTAATCTGCGTTATATGCAAATAAAAAAACTCAACCATATCGGACTGGCGGTCAAAAGCATTGAAAAGACCCTGCCGTTTTACCGGGACGGATTACAACTTTTATTAAACGGAATGGAGGAGGTCGCCGGGATGAAAGTCAGGGTCGCTAAATTAAACGCCGGTAATACCGTGATAGAACTAATTGAACCGTTACCGGGCAATGAAAACGTGGCTAAATTCATTGAAAAACGAGGAGAAGGAATTCATCATCTCTGCTTTGAGGTGGCCGACATTGTTCAGGCTACAGACGAACTAAAAGAAAAAGGTTATACGCCGGTTTATCCGGAGCCACAGGTTGGCGCCGGGGGACACCGGGTTAATTTTTTAAACCTGAAAGATACGGCCGGGGTGTTGATCGAGTTGGTAAATTTATAATGAAATATTTTGTATATATTCTGGAAAGTCTAACAGATAATAAATTTTATATCGGATTTACAAATAATCTTAAAAGACGTTTTAAAGAACACAATATGGGATTAGTTCGTTCAACAAAACCAAGAAAACCTTTTAAATTACTTTATTCCGAATCATTTGGAACAAAAGAACAGGCATTAGAAAGAGAAAAAGTATTTAAAAGTCATAAGAATCATTCTTATATAGAAAAATTAATACAAAAATGTATTCCGATTTCATCAAAATAAACAGATAGAATATAATAAGGGGCGTATCCCGATAAAAGTCGGGGTATCCACCCAATGGAAATTTAGGTAGGGGCGTGCCCCGATAAAATCGGGGTATACCCCGATTTTATCGGGGCGTGGCGCAGTCTGGCTAGCGCGCTTGAATGGGGTTCAAGAGGCCGGAGGTTCAAATCCTCTCGCCCCGACCATTTCAAAAAAACAGGCAGGAAGAAATTAGTGGTTTCCGCCAGAGGCGGATCCCTGCCTGCCGGCTCACTTCGCCAAGCCGAAGGCGAGGCGAGCAGGCACGGCGCCTTTGGCGGACAAATCCTCTCACCCCGATTTTAGTTTAAAGCGTTGATTGTATGGATAACACAAAAATCGCCTTATTTAAAGGCAAAAAGATTAGGAAAACCCTTCATAATAATGAATGGTGGTTTGTTGTCAATGACGTTATTTCAGCGCTTACTGATTCCAATGATCCCGCACAATATTTTAAGCGATTAAAGCAAAGAGATGAGGAACTTGCAAAATTGACTGATAAAGGGGAGGTACAATTTGTACCACCCCTTATGCTTGAAATTGATACTACCGGTGGCAAACAAAAAATGTATTGTTGGAATACAGAAGGAATTTTTAGGCTTATCCAGTCAATTCCATCGCCCAAAGCCGAACCATTCAAGCGCTGGCTGGCAAAAGTCGGTTATGAACGAGTGCAGGAAATAGAAAATCCCGAATTAGCCACCAAAAGAACGAGGATGCTGTATAAACTGAAAGGATATTCTGACGACTGGATTGAAAAAAGGATGCGTGGAATCGCCATCCGTGAAGAGTTGACCGATGAGTGGCAAAAAAGAGGAGCGAAAGAGCAAAAGGACTATGAGATTTTGACTGCGGAAATCTCTAAAGCCAGTTTTGGCATAACGCCCAGCGAATACCAAAAACTTAAAGGATTGAAACGGCAAAATTTGCGAGACCATATGAACGATTTGGAACTGATTTTTACTATGTTGGGAGAGCGGGCCACGACAGAAATCCACAGAACAGAAGATTCAAGGGGTGTAGCCAAACTGCAAAAAGACGCTAAGGCCGGCGGCGATATTGCCGGCGGAGCAAGAAGAAAACTTGAAAAGAGATTGGGGAAATCAATTGTTTCTAAAGAGAATTATTTGAAGAAACCGGAAAGTCAAAAAAGATTAAAAGAATAATCATACCGAAGTCCCGCCGGGCGGGTATACCAATTTGCTTGCCTGCCAGTTTTTATGGTGGTGGAGCATAAACCAAAATAGTTCGGTTATTTTAAGTTAGGGCAGGATTAAATCATGGATATAAAAGAATTTTTGGTTCCTAGAAATCCAGGTTATAAGGAAATACTGGACGAACTAACGAAATTAGCCAATGAACGTAGCATGAAATTTCAAAAAACTGAACCATATGGTTGGGAAAGAGACCGGGTTTATTTCTTAATGGAAGGAAAGAGTAAATTTTTAATAGGTTTTGTTACAATGCCTGACTCTCAGAGAGAATATGACGATAGAGCATTTAACTGTATTTCTGAAAACGACCGTTGTAACCTTAAAAACTATGAGGGGAAGCAAGAAGGAAATAAAATATATAAGTGTTTGGTCCTTCAATGTTGGGGGAGGCCTTATCCAGTAGTAATTATACCAGTGAAAGAATTAGAAAACAGTCCTACTTTTAAAAGAAATGGTAAGTTTACTATAAAAAAGGAGAATGACGGCTTTCATTTGGTGGATGGCGGGAACCCCAAAATTTATTTTAAAGAAATATTGGACAAGCAAGAATTGGATAAAATTTTTAATTATCTGGAGGATTATTCTATCCCCCGGTAATAGTCTCGCTTTGGCAGAACTCATCGGGCGTTCATTAATACACTTTCTGATAACCCTCGGGCAGGGTCTTCCAGCGCCGGTGCATCCAAATCCAGTGGTCCGGATATTGCCGGATATATTTTTCCATCACATCACTATAAATTTGCGTATTATAAACTACGCCTGCTTCGACCGTCTCTTTTTCCTTAAAAATAATCTGTTTTTCAAAAACTGCCCGGTGGTATCCATTTTTTAACCTGATTAAAAATAACGGCACGACCGGCGTTTCCAAACGATGTGATAAAATCGCCAGACTGTTCATCGTGCAGGTTGGTTTCCCGAAAAAGTTAATAAAAACACCATTATCTTTCCGGACACTCTGGTCCAGCACAAACCCCATCAGTTCGTTATTTTTCAGATGGCGCATAATCTCTTTTAACGTGCCCTCGCGGTAGAGTGGGGTAATATTCATTTTCCGCCTGGTTTCCAGCCAAAATTTATTCAAGGCTTCGTTTTTAAGATATTTAGTAACCAGATTTACCGGGAACCCTTTCAGGACGCAAATAGACGCCAGCATATCCCAGTTGCCGAAATGGGCCGTTAAAATAAACGCCCCTTTCCCCGACGACAAGGCCTCTTTAAGATTTTCCAGCCCCTCTATTTTTACATAATTATCAATATTGTGCGTGGTCAGAACCGGCAGCCGGAAAAATTCAATAGCGCATTTGCCGAAATTCCGGTACATCCGCCACATTATTTCCTTGAATTCTTTTTCAGATTTTTCAAAACCGTAGGCAAATCTCAGGTTGGTCAAAATAATGCGGTTACGTTTGCGTAAGGTAAAATAAGCCATCATCCCAAGCAGGTCGCCGATTTTCAAGGCAAAATCAAGGGGTAATCGCTGGATAAGCCGGCTGAGTAATCTTAAAAAAAGAAGGGTTATTTTTTGAAACATATTTGTCAAAAAGTTGATTGTCCCCGGTATTCCCCAAAAACTTCGCGTAAAACCCGGCAGATTTCACCCAGCGTGGCTTGGGCTTTTACGCATTCCAGGATAACCGGCATCAGGTTGGGCCCGGTTCGGGCGGCTTCTTTTAAAATTTCCAAACCCCGGTTCACCTTTTTGGAATCACGTCCTTTTTTGAAGCGGCGCAAATTATTTATCTGTCTATTCTGAAGAGACGGTTTAACCTTAAGAATTTTTAATTTCTTTTTGTTTTTTTCATCGTCATCTTGAAATTCATTCACTCCGACGACAATTCTTTTTTTGGTTTCTATTGCTTGCTGGTATTCATAGGCGCTTTTAGAAATCTCGCTCTGGTAGTAGCCGTTCTCAATTGATTGAACCGCGCCGCCCTGCTCATCAATTTTTTTGATATAATCCTCCGCCATTTTTTCCAGTTGGTCAGTGAGATGCTCCAGGTAAAACGAACCGCTGAACGGGTCAACCGTTTCCGTGACGGATGTTTCATAAGCGGCTAACTGCTGGGTACGCAGGGCAATTTTAACCGATTTTTCCGTCGGCAGCGACAGGGCTTCATCACGGGAGTTGGTATGTAAACTTTGGGTACCGCCCAGAACCGCGGCTAAGGACTGGAAAGCCACGCGGGTAACATTAT
>CAKKQI010000302.1 GCA_919901895.1 Candidatus Brocadiaceae bacterium
ATGACATCAATCGGGTTATAAACCGAAACACCGGCCGGTAGTTTTTGTTTTAATGTTTTAATGGTTTGTTCGGAAAAATGGGCCAGTTTAAGAACCTGAGATTTGGCTACGGCATCGGTCGCCAGGATACCGGGTCCGCCGGAATTGGTCACAATCGCCAGTTTTGGACCGGTCATTGTTGTTCTGGTGTAAAAAGCCTTAGCTAGGTCAAATAATTCCTGTAAATTAGCGGCGCGAATGACTCCGGACTGGAGAAAAGCCGATTGATAAACTTCTTCGCGTCCAGCCAGGGACCCGGTATGCGATGAAACGGCCCGGGCGCCGGCTTCAGTCGTACCGGATTTAACCACGATAACCGGTTTATGACGACCGGCTTCAACCGCCGCCTTCATAAAGGCCGGCCCGTTAGTGATTCCTTCTAAATATCCTAAAATCACTTCGGTCTCAGGATCCTGTCCCAGGTATTTCAATAAAGCCACTTCATCAATATCTATTTTATTACCCAGACTGATTAATTTGGAAAGACCGAACCCCTCTTTAATCGCCCAGTCCAGTACGGCCATACATAGGGCGCCGGACTGGGAAAAAAAGGCAATCTTACCCGGCGGCGGCATTCGGGGACTGGAAGAAAAAGTGGCATTAAGTCGCTGGCGGGTATCAATCATTCCCACACAATTAGGTCCGAGAGTGCGAATCTTATAACGTTGCACCACCGACTGAATTTTTCGCTCCATTCCGGCGCCGAGCAATCCGGTTTCTTTAAAACCGGCTGTGATAATAATGGCGGAACGTATCCCTTTCCGCCCGGCATCCTCGATCAGCGGTAAAACCAGCGGCGCGGGCACGGAAAAAACAGCCAGGTCAATTTTGCCGCGGATCTTAAATATATCCGGATAACAGGTTATCCCCAGAATCCTTCGCGCTTTCGGATTAACCGGATAAATTTTACCCTGATAACCGCTGCTTATAATATTTCTTAAAATCGTATGACCGAGTTTATCAGGATGGCGCGAAGCACCCAGGACAGCAATGGATTTGGGATGAAAAAAACGAGTTAGCATTCTTTGATAATTTTACTTTTCGTTTCGGAACTTCGTTATTTCGGGATTTCGTATTACTCCTCCGGTAACACCAGATCAATATTTCTCACCTGGCCGATTACCAGAGTAAACAACTCCACCGAAGTATTATCTTTAGTCACCACAAAGTGATAATAACCTTCCGGAAGTTCTAAATCGTAACCGCCGGTATTTTTAGTAATAATGTCTTCAGGAATCGTTAACCCATCCGGTAGATTTCTTTCCACCGGCCGGTCGGTATTATCCACGGTCCGGTCAATAATTTCAATCCGGACGCCCGGCAATAAATTAATCGGAACGTTTTTTTTCTCGTAAACATTAAGGTACACTTTAACCAGCCGATTAACATCCAGAACAATATCGCCGTTCACAAATTTATTAACCAGAGAAGCAACCGACCCGGCGATGGCGTCCTCTATAATTTTATCAAAACGGTTTGGATTTTTTAAAATAGTTTCCACCAGGTCATCCAGCGATTTTGTTCCGGAATGAGGATATTCCTCGATATTATGAGCGACTCCCTGAGCCGCATTCTGCCAGAGAAGCAAGCCCGTTCGGGCATCATAAATTTCTAATTCCAGTGCAATTTCACATTTTTTATCAATCTGCTTAACCAGACGCGGTCCGGCATAACCGGAATCGGTCCCCAGCCCGGCCTCGGCTATTTTTTTATTTTTCCGTGAAGAATCCTCCGTGATATTCAAAGAAACTATTTTTACCAAAAAAAAATAATCATATTTTTGTCCGGTATAAGATTCAAAAAAAATCCCCGGCCTGATAATCTCTTCAGCCCATTCTGTTTTTAAAAAAGAAATCCGGTAACCCCGGCCCGACAAATCACGAGTAATCACCTCGCCCACCTTAGGCAATATTTCAAGATAATCCGACTGCCCCACCACAATTAATCCGATTTGATGTTGGGCGGCGACCGACAGGCAAGAAGCAATCGGCCGAGTCGGAACTGGTGAGCAACTCGCTAATCCCGCTAAAATAACCAGACCAAGAAAAAGATATTTATTTTTCATACTTTCAATATTCGCTAATAAAAATTTATTCGTTCTGCCTACTTGTTTTTTAGACACGTTAAAATATATAGTTTTGAGTAATACCGGAAATTTTAGTAGCACTGAACCACGTCGGGTTCAGCGCCATAAACCCAATGTGGTTTATGGCTCTATCATATCACAATCTCTAACCGGGTCAACATTTTCGCTTTACCCTCTTTTTCTTGATTTATTTTCAATATGTTTTATAATCCCGATATTATCAGGATAAGGGTATTTAAGATGAAAATTGTTGTTTGTATTAAACGGGTTCCCAGCACCGAGACTAACGTTAAAATCGCCGGTGACGGCAAATCGCTGGACCCCGCCGGGGTGGAGTATATTATCAGTCCGTTTGACGAAATTGCGCTGGAAGAAGCACTGCGCATCAAGGAAAAAATCGCCCCGCCTTCTGCGGAACAAGCCGGGTCACCAGCCCCCATTAGCCCTAGCGGAGGGGGGGAAGTAACCGTTTTAACGTTCGGCCCGGCGGATTCAGCCATAACTTTACGCGCCGGATTAGCCATGGGGGCTGATAAAGCCGTTCTTTTAAAAGACGATCTGGCTAATCAACGCGATTCTTTTGCGGTTGCTTCTGCTTTAGCCGGCGCCCTGAAGGAAATAAACCCTGATATTATCTTTTTCGGTAAACAGGCCGTTGATGATGATAATAGCCAAATCGGTGCGATGGTTGCTTATTTATTAAACTTGCCTTTTATTAACCTGACGGTTAACCTAACGGTTAAATTAGAATTAAACGAGCCAAAAGTAACTGCGCAACGCGAAGTAGAAGGCGGACACGAAATATTAGAAGTTAATTTACCGGCTGTCTTCACCGCCCAGAAAGGACTGAATGAACCGCGTTATCCTTCCTTAAAAGGAATTATGGCCGCCAAAAAGAAACCCCTGGAAGAAAAAACATTTACCTTAACCAATAACTCACTGGAAACAATTAAGATGGAATATCCACCCAGCCGGCCGGCCGGCCGGATTGTCGGCAAAGGCGTAGAATCTATCCCGGAATTAGTGCGTTTACTTAAAGAAGAAGCACAAGTAATTTAATAATTATACTGAACTATGCCTTCATAAATAGTGCGCCCTTGGGCATAGTGAAGTCCCGACCTTTCGGGAAATTATACATTATAAAAGATTAACAAAAATGAATAATCCCATTCTTGTTTTTGCCGAACAAAAAGAAAACCAGTTTAAACAGGCGGCGTTTGAGGCGATTTCTGAAGCCAGGCGTTTAAGCGACACGCTTAAAACCGAAGTCGTGGCACTGGTGGTTGGTTCAGAAATTAAAGATTTAACCGATCAACCGGCCTTTTACGGCGCTAATAAAGTACTTATGATTGATAACCCGCAACTGCGTTGCTATATCAACCGACCTTATACCAGAGCCGTGTTGAAAGCGGTCAACCAAGTTAACCCCGGAGTCATTCTCTTTTCAGCGACTTTATCCGGAAAAGAGTTAGCCGCCAGCGTCGCCGCCGGACTGGGTACCAGCGTCGCGCAGGATTGCATCGGATTAGCGCTGGATGGCGAAAAACTTCTCGCCCGCCGGCCGATCTATGCCGGCAAAGCCATTATTACCGTTAAAATTATTAATAACCCTGCCGTCATCAGTTTAAGACCCAAAGTTTTTCCGGCCCTGGCGCCGGATGAATCCAAAACTGCGCCGGTGGAAAAATTAAAGATAACTTTTACACCGGATGACCTAAAAGTCACGGTTAAAGAATCGGTCAAAACCGACGGTCAAAAAAAAGAACTGACCGAAGCGGATGTAATTGTTTCCGGCGGCCGCGGGATGAAAGGGACGGAGAATTATAAAATTATAGAAGAATTAGCCGAAATCCTCAACGCGGCGGTCGGCGCCTCGCGGGCTGCCGTAGATGCCGGCTGGCGCCCCCACGAAGACCAGGTCGGCCAGACCGGCAAAACCGTCTGCCCCACGGTCTATATCGCCTGCGGAATCTCCGGCGCCATCCAGCATCTGGCCGGGATGTCTTCCTCTAAATGTATCGTCGCAATTAACAAAGACCCGGACGCGCCGATCTTTAAAATTGCCGATTACGGACTGGTCGGCGACCTCTTTGAATGCGTCCCGGCTCTAACTTCCGAACTTAAAAAATCTATAAAAAAACAATAGTTTTTATTGCCTTAACTTCCTGTATTTGTATAATACTTTTTTCGTAGTATATCTGAATTTTAGTTTTAGAGGAGGATACCGTATGCCGACTACACAGGAAATCCAGGAGAAGGTGATTGAGATTGTCTGCAAGCAATTAGGCGTCAGTAAAGACAAGGTCTCTATAGAAACTTCGTTCGTGAATGACCTGGGCGCCGATTCGCTGGATACCGTAGAATTAGTAATGGAACTGGAAGATGCTTTCGGAATGTCCATCCCGGATGAGGATGCCGAAAAAATCCAAACCGTCGGCGACGCGATTAAATATATAGAAAATGTTTCAAAAAAATAAAACTTTATGAAGAGAGTGGTCATTACCGGATTAGGGATTGTCTGTTCTTTAGGTTTAAATAAAGAAGAAGTCTGGGCAAACCTGCTGGCCGGCAAAAGCGGCGCCGGTCCGATTACCGCTTTTGATGCCAAAGACTATGACGTTCGGATCGCCGCCGAAGTAAAAAATTTCAATCCTGATAACTGGATTGATAAACGTGAAGTTAAACGGCTGGACCGCTTTGCCCAGTTTGCCATAGTTTGTGCCAAACAGGCCGTTCAGGACGCCGGACTTGATTTTGATAAATGCGACCGTAAACGCGTTGGCACCATCATCGGTTCAGGCGTCGGTGGTTTTTCGGAATATGAAGAACAACATACCCGTTTATTACAAAAAGGGCCAACCAGAGTCTCGGCTTTTGTTATCCCCAAATTAATGATGAATGCGGCTCCGGGACAAGTCGCGATTCATTTTGGTTTAAAAGGCCCGAACTTTGCCGTGGCTTCGGCCTGTGCCTCGGCTAACCACGCCATCGGAATTGCTTTTAAAACTATTCAAAATGATGATGCGGATATTATCCTGACCGGCGGAAGCGAGGCGGCGATTACCCCGCTGGGACTGGCCGGATTTGCGGCTTTAAAGGCCCTCTCACCGCGCAATGACGAACCAACCAAAGCCAGCCGACCCTTTGATAAAAACCGCGACGGATTTTTGATGGGCGAGGGTTGCGGCATTCTGGTTTTTGAAAAATTAGAACACGCCTTAGCCCGGGGCGCTAAGATTTATGCGGAAGTATTGGGTTTTGGAATGAATGACGATGGCTACCATATCACCGCCCCGGACCCGGCCGGCGAAGGCGCCGCTGAATCAATGCGCCTGGCGCTGGCTGATGCCGGCTTAAAACCTGAAGATATTAACTATATTAATGCCCATGGGACTTCCACCCAGCTTAATGATGCCATTGAAACCAAAGCCATGAAAAAAGTTTTTGGGGAATATGCCAAAAAATTGGCTATCAATTCCACTAAATCAATGACCGGCCATCTGCTCGGCGCGGCCGGCGGCGTAGAATTAATTGCCACGGTCCTTTCCATCAGAGATAATAAAGTTCACCCGACTATAAATTATGAAACCCCCGACCCGGAATGCGACCTTGATTATGTACCTAACGTCGCCCGTAACTTGACGGTTAACGCGGCCATGTCCAACACTTTCGGTTTCGGCGGACATAACGCCAGTGTCGTGGTCGGAAAATATAAATAAAAGTAGCCCCCGCTCTTTAGAGCGTTGATTATAAACTAAATTATTACAAGCAGTTTCATAAGGTGGAAGCTACTAAAGTGTAGCGGAGACCTTTAGGTCTCCACATTAATAAAAACCTTATGAAACCGCTTGTAGCAATTTTTTCATTGTGCTGGAGTTATTATCTATGTTTACTACCGATTTTAATTTTACCGATGAACAGAAAGAACTGCGGCGTTTAACCAGGCGGATTGCCGAGGAAAAAATCAGGCCGGTCGCTGCTAAATACGATGAAGCCAACGAATTTCCCTGGCCAATTGTAAAAATTATATCTGAGGCCGGGTTATTCGGCGTTTTTATTGATGAGGCCTACGGCGGCGCCGCCACGGCCAGCGCGGTCATGGATCTTTGCATTGTCACGGAAGAACTCAGCCGGGCCTGCGGCGGAATCGCGCTTTCTTTAGCCGGGACGGCCCTGGGAACATTCCCGATTATTCTCTACGGTAATGAAGAGCAGAAGAAAAAATACCTACCCGCCATCGCCGACGGAAAAAAATTAGCCGCCTTTGCCCTGACCGAATCTGAAGCCGGGAGCGATGCCGGCGGTATCAAAACATCAGCCGTTAAGGATGGCGATTATTATATCATTAACGGAACCAAACAATGGATTACCAACGCCGGCGAGGCGGAGATATATTCCATTGTGACCATTACGGATAAAAATAAAGGCGCCCGCGGGGCCACGGCTTTTATTATAGAAAAAGATACACCCGGTTTTTCTTTTGGCAAAAAAGAGAACAAGATGGGTATCCGCGCTTCAGCCACGCGTGAACTGATTTTCGAAAATTGCCGGGTGCCCAAAAACCAGATACTCGGGAAAGAAGGATTCGGATTTTTTGTAGCCATGAAAACCTTTGACGCATCCCGACCCGGCGTGGCCGCCCAGGCGCTCGGGATTGCCCAGGGAGCGCTTGACCTGGCCGTGGAATATTCCCGGACTAGAAAACAGTTTGGTAAACCGATTAGTTCATTTCAGGGTCTGCAATTTATGTTAGCCGATATGGCCACGCAGGTCGCGGCCGCCCGGTATTTAACCTACGAAGCCGCCCGGGCCGCTGATAATAAACATCCTAATGTCGGCGCCATCTCGGCAATGGCTAAACTCTTTGCCTCTGATACGGCGATGCGCGTCACCACCGATGCCGTCCAGGTCTTCGGCGGCTATGGTTATATGAAAGAATATCCCGTGGAAAAAATGATGCGCGACGCCAAGATTACCCAGATTTACGAAGGCACCAACCAGATCCAGCGGGAGGTGATTGCTTTGGAACTGATTAAAGAATCGGCCAGGAAAAATAAGTAAAATTATTAAGAGACTCTAAATACCACTTACCGGCCTGTTAATATAATAGGTCGCGGTAGAAAAGGAGAAAAGTATATGGAACAAAACCAGGGATTGCAAACGCCGCCACCGGACGCAGGCGCACTTAAAAGCAACGGCATCGCGTTGGCTTCAATGATTGTGGGAATTGTCAGCGCTATTATTGGGTGTTTTTACATCGGGGTGCTTATTGGACCGACCGCAATTGTATTGGGAATCATTGGATTAAAGCGCTGTAAAAAAGACCCGACCTTACCGGGGAAAGGAATGGCGATTGCCGGAATTATCTGCGGAATAGTAGGAACATTAGCCGGCCTGGGAATGATAATTTTCCTGATTGTGAGCCTCTTGAAGTTCAGCCGAGGTATGCCGGTATCACCTTTTGGCCCCTAAATAGGCATTAAAATTTTAGGATTTTTTTTCCTGCAACCGGCGGTTAATACATAAGAAACACATCCAGGAAATAGTTTTGACTGCCGAAATCACGGTGCAAAACGATGATATCATCTTTGCCGTTACGGTCTAAATCGGCAACGATCGGTTCACCGTAGGGTTTATCTTTAGAAACGGGTAAATAATCAGGCGGTGTGCTCATCGGTAATGATACCGCCGGTTCATTATTAAAAATTTCGTTGTTATTACCGAAATAGATTTTAATTTTATCTTCCGGACCATCTTTAACAACTAAGTCTTTAAGCCCGTCATTATTAAAATCACCGTCAAATCTCAACAGGCAAGGCGTCTGGAAATCAAATTGTGACGCAGAAACAGAAGCTGTAAACGGGACGCTAAACGTCCGGCTATAATCAGGATTGTCCGGATATATTTTTATTTTGGCTGCTTCCCCCACCCCACGATGTCCATCGGGGAGCGGGATAAGCGGCCGCGCCAGATAGACATTAATCTCCCAATTAACTTCCTGGGCCAGCAACAGACGCAACCCGCCCATTACGCCGACTTTATGCATTTGAATCAGAATTAAATCCTGGAAACCGTCGTTATTCAAATCGGTTAACTGGTGATTGATAATCCATCCTTTGACTCTTTTAATCTGCTCCGGTTTCCGGGAATCAAAAAAGGCGGCGGTTTCAGCCCCGCCTTGTCCCGCCAATGGCGGGACGAGGACGGGAGCAGCCTGATCGGACTTGAAGTCGCCGCGATTTAAAAATATTGCCGTGAGCCCTTCCCCTTCATCTGAAACAACTAAATCCACTCCGCCGTCCTGGTTGATATCTTTTATTAACGGCCCTAATTGATAAGCCAGATTACTTTGTTCCGATTTAGATCTTTTACCCAATGAAAAATCAAGTTTTTGACTAAGGATATCCCGGTTTAATTCAAACCGCCCTTCGTCATTTTGTAACCGGATGGAAATAAAATCGTTTTGGCACATTAATAAATCAACTTTTTTATCGCCATTAATGTCAGCAAAATTGATCAAAGGAAAAGCGATACTGGTCTTGAGCGGTTCAAATAATGTTTCTTCAATCCGAATCATATTAGCAGTCTCAACCGGTATTTTTTGAATGACTTCAAATATGGCCGGGCTTGCCCCGATTAACATCGGGGCTGGCCCCCCGATTGGATCGGGGCTGGTTTGCCGGACAATAATTAAATCCGCTTGCTGCCCGGAAAGAGCAGGAATAACCATATCAACATCGCCGTCATTATCAAGATCGGTTAAAAATTTATTAAAAAGAGGGGTATCTGTCCCGCCAAGGCGGGACCCCAGCGCAATTGTCCGGATATCTAAAAGATGAACCGGCCGGTCGGCAAATGATTTATTATTAAACGAAAAATATGAAATGCCGGCCGGCGTAATAGTTACCAACTCCGGAATTTTATCGCCGGTTATATCAGCCAGATCCATCAAGCAAACATCAACCGGCAGGTTAAAATCTGAAACCTGTTGCCATTTGGGAGCGGCTGAAACATCGGCTGTTAAAGAATAAATATCCAGTTTTCTTTGCTGTTGAATAATTAATTCCAACCGGCCGTCATTATTAAGGTCTTCTAAAATAATCTCATCAACAGCGGTATTTTTGAATTCCAGGGAAAAGTATTGAAACGTCCTTGAATCTTTATCGGGATCAGCCCACGCTCCCGCCGGGCGGGACAGGACAAGCCCGGCGAATAAGGATAGGGCTTGAATAATTGATAATCCTGTTATAATATTAACGTTAAAATTTATTGGTGACCGCATAACTATACTTTTTATCACATTTTAAAAAATCAAGCAAGTAAAATGAGTCCAAGAAATAGTCCAAGAAATAAAATGCTTGACCACTTCAGTTTTTTAGTCTAAAATAACTGGATTAGAATATAAATTTTAGTAAAAACTAATAAACGGGAGAAACAAATATGGGTGACTATCCTAACACCGGCCTTAATACGGCGACCCCTAAGAAAAAACGAGGGCTCAGTTTCTGGCTGGCTGTTGTTTTCGGAGTTTTTTTACTTATGAGCCTGTGTCTTAATCTGGTTCTTTTTTTCTCGTTAGTTCTCAGCGGCGATTTCTTATCAACCGGTTCCCCGACCCATAAATCTTATAACGAACAATTTGTCTACGGGAATAAGGATAGCCGCGATAAAATCTTAAAGATTTCCATCTCCGGTATTTTATTAAACGAAGAATCTTCCGACGGGCTTTTCGGCGCCCAGCGCGAACCAGTGGTGGATTCTGTCTTGAACCGGTTACAGACCGCGGCTGAAGACGACAAAATTAAGGCACTCATTTTAGAAATCAACAGTCCGGGCGGCGGCATTACGGAATCAGACAAGATTCACCAGGGTATTTTA
>CAKKQI010000303.1 GCA_919901895.1 Candidatus Brocadiaceae bacterium
TTAAACCGGGCGAGGTTTTTTATATTGAAGAACGGGACCGTTTTTTTAAAGAAGGCCGGCGGGTGTATGAGCGGCAGATTGTAAAAAAACCGCATACGCCCTGTATTTTTGAATGGGTTTATTTTGCGCGGCCTGATTCGGTGATGGACGGGATAAACGTTTACGAAGCGCGGCTCCGGCTGGGTTATGAACTGGCGGCTGAAGTCCAGAAACAAAAATTGAAACCTGATGTCGTGGTGCCGGTGCCGGATACGGCGCGCCCGGCGGCCACCGCTTTAGCCCGCCGTTTAAATGTCCCCCTCAGCGAAGGTTTGATTAAAAATCGTTATATCGGACGGACTTTTATTATGTCCGATCAGAAGGAACGGGAATCCTCGGTGCGGCAAAAACTTAATCCGATTCGTTCTGAAATTAAGGGTAAAAAAATTATGCTGGTTGATGACAGTATTGTTCGCGGCACCACCTCGCGCGAAATTATTAATCTGGTTCGCAGCGCCGGCGCACGAGAAGTGTATTTCGCCGTCAGCGCTCCTCCGTTAACCCATCCCTGCGTTTACGGGATTGATATGCAAACCAAACGGGAATTTATCGCCCGTGATAAAAAAAACGATACAATAGCCCGGGCCATCAATGCCGATGCGCTGGTTTATCAAACTATTAACGGATTAATCAAAGCCGTTGACCCCAAACATAAATTCTGCACTGCCTGCTTTACCGGCGTTTATCCCACTAAAGTACCGGAACGTTTTTTTAAAGAAATAGAACGCGAACGTCTCACGATCAAAAGCGTTCAGACCGGTTGTGAGAGTTAAATACGGAGGTGAATCAATGAGATTATTCCCCCAATATTTGGTTTTATCCGGTCTGGTAATATTGTTCGGGTGTACCGCTGTTCCTCAGCCTGTTCCGCCGAATAACAAGACAGATAAAGAAGAAAAAAAAGAGGATGAATTAAAACCTTTTCCTGAGATTACCAAGGAAGCGGAAATTTTAAAAGGGCTTTTTAATATTTATAAGAAAAAAGAACACCTTTACTGGGAAATCAGGCCGGAACAATTAACGGAAAATTATCTGCTTGTTTCCACCGTTGAAAAAGGAGTCGGTTTTAATTTCCTGCTTTCCGGCGTACCCCTTGACCAGGATGTCTTAACCTTGAAACGGGTGGAAAACAAAATATTTTTTTTCAAACGAAATACTTTCTTCCGGGCGCAACCCGGGACGCCGGAACATTATGCGGTGGAACGTTCTTTCGCCGACTCTTTGTTAGGAATCGTTAAGATCGAATCAGTTAACCCGGAAACCCAGGGTGTTTTAATTGATATCAGGAATCTTTTGCTTTCAGACGTTTCTTCCATTTCCGAATTGTTGGAAAAAGAGAGTAATTATTCATTAAACCAGTCGGCCAGTTACCTATCAGGGATTAAAAATTTTCCGGAAAATATTGAATTAACTTTTCGTTATAATTATAGCACTAAAAAAGCCGGCTATAACCAGGCGGTGCCTGATGCCAAGAGTCTTGAATTAGGGGTACATTATAGTTTTTCCAGATTAGCGCTGGGTTCCGAACGTTTTTATCCCCGGCCGGCCGACCCGCGGGTGGGATATTTTACTGTTTCCTGCAAGGATTTTTCCAATCCGGACCCAAGAACACCATACCGTCACGCCATTAGACGCTGGTCTCTGGAAAAAGCCGATCCGCAGGCAGAATTATCTGCTCCGAAAAAACCGATTGTTTTCTGGATTGATAAAGCGACGCCTTATGAATATCGTGAAGCGGTTAAAAATGGGGTGTTGATGTGGAATAAGGCATTTGAGCAGGCCGGTTTTAAAAATGCCCTGGAGGTCCGGGTTCAACCGGCCAATGCCGACTGGGACGCGGCCGATGTGCGCTATAATGTGATTCTCTGGATAACTTCTCACGAAGTGCCTTTTCTTGGTTACGGTCCGTCACGCACCAACCCGCTGACCGGCGAAATTCTGGATGCCGATATTTTAGTTGAAGGGGATGCCTTTAAAAGATTGGGCCGGTTTTATAAATATTTTATCGAGTCATCTTTAACCGGCGAGATGACTCCGAACCGTTCACTAGACGTGGTTCCTCCGGGGTCTGGTTCCGGGCCAGACCGTTTTTCCTGCGCGTTTTCTCAAATATTAGACGGCGAAGTCGGACTGGCCCTGATGTCAATGATGGCTAATA
>CAKKQI010000304.1 GCA_919901895.1 Candidatus Brocadiaceae bacterium
GGAAAAAATCAGGGCTAATAAAAATTCCGTTCAGGACCCGGAACTGCAAAAACACTTTAAACGGTTGGAAACGGTCTTTATCAGCATGCAGAATGATCGCAAGCCGGAAGAGGCCGCGGTTTTAAAAAATATTATCATTGAGAATGGGCTGTTAGAAGAAAACCGGGTCAGGCGGAGAAGTTATTAGAGATTTTAATAATAAAATCTTTTCCCGCCCAAGCGGGGCAAAATTTTATGGAGGAATTATGAAACGATTATTTTTAATTATTTTATTACCGTTTGCTTTGGTTCTGCCTGCGCTGGCCCAAGAAATTCAGAATGTTCAGCAACAACAAGAATTGCCGCAACGGGTTTCTTCCGATCTGGAATTGTTTAATGACGGTTACCGGTTGTTGTTAGAAGGTAACAGCCATTGCAAAGAGGCAATTGACAAGTTTTCCGAACTGGAACAGAAATACCCGAAGAGTTCTTATTTAGACCGGGCGTTATTCTGGAAAGCCTGGTGCCATAGCGAATTAAAAAACTACGGCACGGCCATAAAAATTTATGAAGAGGTCGCGGCGAAGTATAAAAACAGCGCCTATGTTGATGACGCCCTGTTCAAAATAGGCGATATTTATGAAAACGCCCTGCATGATTACGATAAGGCCATTGGCGTTTATGAAAGACTGGTTAAAGAATTTGCCGTCGAGCCGGATCTTTCAAATATTAATTTTTCATCCAATGGTAATTTGTCCCAAAATGTTATTATCGCCCAGCAGCAAAAGGCCCAGATAGAGGAGCGCAACCAAAACTTTTCCCAGGCCCTTAACGATTGGGAGGATTCGCAGTCGCTTAATAAAAAGTATCATCCCCGCCGGGGGACTAATGATTACTTTGACCGCCGGGCTCAGGCGCGGGTTGATTTTATTAAAAACAATCGCGATAATGATTATCTGCCCCTGACTAAATTTACCCTGGGGCAGGCGCTGAAAAAGGAAGGGAAGCATCAGGAAGCGATTGGGAAATTCCGGGAACTCCAGAAAGAATTTCCGGATTCTTCCCTGGCCGATGACGCCCAGTATGAAATTGCCCTGTGCCTGCAGGAGTTGAATAAAATAGGCGAGAGCCGTGAGGCCCTGGAAATATTTCTTGAAAAATACGACCAAAGCGAACTGAATCCTGAAATTCAAAAGAAGTTAAGTAAATTGTCATCTCGCGATCCGATTGAGTCAAATAACGATACTAAACAACAGGACAACCCCCCTCCGGTTCAATCAAAATAGGTAATTATTTAGCCGTCTGAAATCCCCTCTATGAAGAGGGGTGTAGGGGTGTGTTTAAATCCTCTTACGCTTCATTCGGCTAAATAATTACCAAAATAGAGCCGGACTCTCCCTTAGCCCTCTTAACATAAAAATTTTCTGCGAGGGAAATTTTTATTATTAATTGCATAATAAAAAAGATCTGCTAAAATACATAAAAATTTTACTTACTAAAATTTTTATAAGGAGACGCGTATGAATCAAACCCGCCTGAAACTTCTGGAAAAATTAAGCCTGGCCAGCGGAGTGGCCGGTTTTGAGTCGGAAATCGCGGAAATAATTGAATCCGAACTGAAAGGGTTCACTAAAATCAGTTATGATAAAATGGGCAGTATCGTCTGCGCCAAACGCGGCACCAGTGATACGCCTAAAGTAATGCTTCCCGGCCATATGGATGAAATCGGTTTTATGACGACGCTTATTACCGAAGACGGTTTTATTAAATTCGTGATGTTAGGCGGCTGGAATCATACCCAACTGCCTTCGCAGCGGGTGATGATCAAAACATCTAAAGGCAACGTGCCGGGGGTGATTGGTTCCAAACCGCCGCATCTGATGGCCGAAGAAGAGAGAAATAAGCCGATTGAAAAAAAAGCCCTTTTTATTGATATCGGGGCCAAGGATAAAAAAGAAACCACTAAACTTGGTGTCCGGCCGGGCGATCCCATCGTTCCGGATGCGCCCTTTACCGTGATGGCTAACCCTGATTATATTATGGCCAAGGCCTGGGATGACCGCATCGGCTGTGCGCTTTTTATTGAAGTCTTAAAAGAACTTAAAGGTAAACGACATCCTAATACCGTCTATGGGGTTGGGACCGTGCAGGAAGAAGTGGGGTTGCGGGGCGCCCGAACGGCCGCGAATAAAGTAAATCCCGATGTGGCCCTGGTCTGCGATGTCGGGCTGGCCCAGGATATTCCGGGCGGCGAAAAGAGTATGGGCACTCTTGGGAAAGGACCGCAGATTAATTTATACGACCGCGGGATGATCCCGAACTTAAGATTGCGTGATTTTGTGATTGCCACCGCGGAAAAGAAAAAAATACCTTATCAGTTAGAAGCGTTGGAAGGCGGCTCCACCGACGGAGCGATGATTCATATCCACGCCGAAGGCGTTCCCTCCATTTATATCGGTGTCCCCACCCGTTATATCCACAGCCACGCCGGCATTATCCATCGGGCCGATTATGAAAACACCATCCGCTTAATCACGGAACTAGTTTTCAGATTTGATGCCAAAACGGTCAGGAAGTTTTCTAAATGAGACAGGGTGTTAATATTAGCCAAGGCGCTCTGGAACAAAAACCTGTCTGTGTGCGACCACGCACAGGCAGGTATGAAAGAGGCGCTTCTGAAGGCCCAGGTGTCTTCGGGGGCAGAACAGGGTTTCTGGAAACCGTTCAGCGGGCGGCTTTAGACCACCTCAATGGCCGTCTTGACCCTGCAGGTCTATTACCGCTACGCTCTATTGAAGGGATAATCATTTCTAATCCATCAAAGTCCATCCTTTTCGGGAAGAACTATAATAGTAGTCTACAAATATGCCGAGATCAATACTTAATCCGAAATATGGCTTTCCTTCATGTGTAGATGAATGATAACCAAATTCCCCGCCGAGGAGTGCTTTAGGAATCGGAATGCCTAATTCTTGCAGTCTCTCCGGGTAAGATCCTTTGGTTTGGTAATAATTTTCCAAGGCCTGAATAATCGGTTCCGCCTGCTTTTTAGTGTATTCAATGTTGGCATCTAAGTATTGTCTGCCCAAAACAAATCCTGAAAAAAGAGCCAGCCATGCGAGAATGGCCACCATCAGTGTAAAGCGTCTCTTTTTACGAAATTCTTTTTGTTTTGTCAGTAAAAACCTAATCAACAGGTAGATGACAACGAATATTCCAAAAAAGCCTAATAGTAGGGTGGTTACCCAAAATGAATGATGAGAAGTATCATTAAACGCCCAGTATCCGGCCAGACCAATAATTAAGGCGCTCACCAGGTACGACCACCGCCAGGCAAATTTTTGTTTCCGGGTTTGTTCCATTTTTATTACCTCCTTTTTTATTGTCCGTTATCTTTTTACAAAACTTAAAACATCTCCAATAAGGGAAACTGAAATCAGGCAAGTTACCCAAAAGACTCGACCAGATAATGATTAGAATCCAATTCTTTCTTGGACTTTTAGTCGGTATTTAGTAGACGGCCCACCGATACGGCCATTAAACTATGTATCAAAATCAACTCTATCGCCAAAGGCGATCCGCCTCCCCGATTTTATCTGGGCGGGCTGGCGGAAAGAGTTGAGTTACAGAGTCCGACTAAGGTCATATCTAAAATTACGGTTTGGAAGTTAGAATAATAATCCGCGAACGATAGACCATGATAATATCTTTTTTGCCGTCCCGGTTTAAATCTTCTACCAGGACCTGCTGGGGAATGCGCGTCGGATAAAGCAGATACTCATCTTTTTCAAAACTAATATCATCTTGATTGATGAGCCGTTCTTTCGGATGCCCTTTATTGATGGTTAAAATCCCGCGTTTTTTGTCCGGTCCGGAAACGCGTAATAAATCAGTCCGGCCGTCGTTGTCAAAATCATATTGCAGGTAAACATGGGAAAAATATTTTTGCCCCCGGCCGGCCAGGTCCATTGGAAAATTCATCTTCCGGTCATAATCAGCAATTTTAGAAAAGAGCCCATTATTTTTACGGAAGAAATACACCTGGTAATTTAAATCAACATAATGAAGCACGGCCTTACGCAGATTGGCTTTTATGTCCGTTCGGAAAGAAGAAGTAATTAAATCAAGATCGCCGTCCCCGTTCACATCAGCCAATCGCAGAAGCGGGCAGATTCCCTTGAGGTTAATAATCTGGATTGGGGTATCAGGATAAACCGGGCTTCCGTTACCAGCCGGAGTCGTGGCTAACCAGATAATAATGCGCGTGGTCAAAGCGGTAAAATCTTCCAGTTTACCGCGGATACTGGAAATAACCAGGTCGGGTAACCCGTTGCGGTCAATATCGGTAAAAATTACTTCGGCCGCGTTCAATTCATTCTGACCAATTTCTGTTTGTAAAAATTTTAAGGCAAATAGCCCGTTTGGTTGCCCGGCAAAACGTTTGGAAATATCTTCCGAACCGGTTAGGCTAACGGGTGTTTGTAAATAATAAAAAAAAGTTTCGTTTTGAAAAATAACCAGGTCTTTTAAGCCGTCTCCGTTCAAATCAATCACATTAAAATACTTTAGTGTTCTGGTAATGGTAA
>CAKKQI010000305.1 GCA_919901895.1 Candidatus Brocadiaceae bacterium
GTGGACCTGGGGGTTATCCCCCAACAGCTCCACGATCGGATCGGCCCCGACGGCAATCGTATTTATCCTGATTTGTAAAGTTTGATTTAATGAACGAACGGCCGTCAGAATATCCGATCCTTTAATGTAATCGCCCATATCCGGGAACCCGTCCGACATTAAAAAAATCGTATCCGCTCCTTTCGTATTAACGTAGCCGGTCGGGACCGCCCTGGTTGGTTTGGTCCGGCCAGACGGGATGTTTTGAGCTAATTTAAAAGCCAAATCTAATCCGCTATAAAGATTGGTGTTACCCCACGGCTGGCTGGGATCCAATGTTTTTACCTCGCGTTTAATCCAATCCAGGGCTTTAGAGCGATATTGTGTTACGGAAACCATGTTAGGTTCCCAGATCACGGCTTGATTATTAAAAGTAATGATATTAAACTCAGCCTTCGGCGATAGGTTTTCCACGGCTTTTATTAGTTCTTCCCTTAAAACGTCAATTCTTTTTTGTTTTTCATTGGCCGGTTGAAGCATACTGCCGCTGGTATCAACGACAAAAATAACATTATTGGAATTAATCGTGAGTCCGTAAAACTGGGCGATGGTATCTGTCCCGATATTATCGGGGCCGGTTAGAGATGGGGCAACCGACGTTTTGGATTGAGAGATGAGATTGGTAATTTTGATGATATCGTCTTTTAACCGGCCGGTTTCTTTTTCTTTTTGTTTCCGGAGGGCGGTTAAAACGATTTCTTTGGTAACATCATCTTGAGGTTTAAAATTAGCCAGATAATTAACGGCGGCGGCTCGGACCGGCCATTCCGGCGTACCCAGCGCCTGCAGGATGGCCGCCGTGGCTTCCGGAGGTAAATCGTCAATTAAAGCTTCAATCGCCGCCATCTGCACGGCCGGCTGTTTTTCTTCTCCGATAAATTTAATCAGTTGTTTAATGACCTCCGGATGTTTTATCCCGGCCATTCCCCGGATTAAAATAAGCCGGACCGGGACCGGTTTTTTTTCGGACTGTTTAGCCAGTTCAACCACTGTTTCATCATCTTTGAACCGGCCGAGCGTTCCGACAATACACTCTACTACCAGCGGGTCGTCTTTCTGGATTTCGGCGGGGATAATCTCATCGGCCAGTAATTTAATCAACTTCGGATGGTCCACGCCGTTTAAACGGTCAAAGGCCTTTATCCGCGCCGCGGTATTATTCTTTGGGAATTCATAATCAGATTTGAAAAGTTTAATCTTTTCGGCAGTTTCTTTGTCATCCGTTTTAGCAGCAGCCGGTGGTATGGAATTTATCAGGGGGAATAATAATAAAACCAGGCTAAAAATAGTTAAGAAATGATGTTTTTCTGGGCGCATAAAAAAGGTCGCCTCTATTTAAGAGTGTTCGTTATGACCCCATTTTAATTAATATTATAATAAACATTTCTATCGGGGTCAAGGTAAAATAATCAGGTTTTAGTGCAACCAAAAACATAAACAAGGCGAATTTTTATTGACCGGAAAGTGTCGATGGTGTAATATACGAATTAACAAGAAAATGGTATCCACGGATAGATACAAAAAGTCAGGAGTTGTATTGATATGGAGAAAAAAAAATCAATATATCGTGAACGAAAAAGGGCAAAAGACCGCCGCCATTGTGCCCATAGAAAAATACGAGGAGATATTGGAGGAGATTCACGACCTGGCGGTAGTGGCGGAACGGCGCAACGAATCTACTGTTCCTTTTCATGAAATAAAGAAAAGGTTGAAAAAAGATGGGTTTTTATGAAATCCAGTGGAAGCGTTCGGTGGAACGGGACAAACTGGAGCAGTCTGGTCAGTAACTCTGCCGTAAAAAGAAGCGGTTTTTTCGGCTGATTATTAAGTCAGTTAGAAATATTTTCCAGAATATTAGTTCAGAATGCTTTTATCAATATCATCGGCCAGATTGTGATATTTACAACAGAGGCTTCCGCCCATTTTTCGTTGCTCAAACTGGTTAAAATCGCTTTGTAATTTTTTGTTCCCTTTGCCGGAAAATATTTTTTTTACCATCGGATAAAGTATATTATTTTCTTTTTGGAGATGTTCCCGGCCGACCGTAACGTAATTAACCAACCCGTTAATAATATCATTGATCGCTTCTGATTCGCCGTCCTGCCAGCGTTTAAGCCCTTCCTCAATCTGCCTGGCATAAGCCCGCTCGGCTTCATGCTCGTGGATTAATACACCCAGCGGCCCGTAATTAGGCGATAAACCGCGCTCCTGCATTTCCGGGAAAATAATATCTTCCTCTTTTTGATAGTGACAGCGGTCGGTAAAATGTTTCATAAATTCCAGTGATTTCATTAAGATAGTAATATCCACCTGCCGGTAGAGCCGGATCCGTCCGGCCAGCCGCTCCAGTGCATCTAAGAATTTATCAATTATCCGATGTTCTTTTTCTAATGTTTTAATCGGTATCATCTTATTCTTATCCTGACGATTAGACAGATTAATAATATCGGTTAAATATTTCCTAATCTTTAATCGCCTTCTTATTTATATATACGCAAAAGTCGTGCCAATGTTAGCAAGCATTCTGTAAAAATTTAAAATCACCCCTAACTCCTTACTGCGTCAAAAGATACGACATAAGGTAGAAATACGAAAAAGCGGAAAAATAAAATTTGCCGACCGACGAGGCCGACGTGTTAATAAAAATTAACACTTTGTTGAAAAAGTGTAAATCCCCCCGTTGTTTCAGATGTCTAATACACGACCGTAGCCACCAGCCGGATAAACGGGCCGCGGACGGAGTAATCATTGTTGCTGAGTAAATCATCTGAAAAATCGGTAAAATTATAACCGATCCCTAATCGGATTTCCTCATTTAATTCATATAATGTTTCTACCAGGAATCCTTTTTTGCGGTCATCGGCTCCGCCTGAAGCGGATTGCGTCAGGATCCGGTATTCTATCCCGAGGTCAATTCTCTGCCACCATTCCATCCCTTCAGCGGACAAATTTCCTTGGTCCGTTGTCTCTTTGCGGCGATGGAGCCTGTTCGTCGAAGAGGCGAAATGATAATTCAGCCGGTTAATCCATAAATTTGTATCGCTCTCCGTATAGTCCCGGTTACCTACTTTTTCCCGTCCGTTTTTAAAGGCGTATTTTTCCACCAGTTGAAAATGATTGGTCAGGTCATAGGCGGCTTCCAGGGCAGAGACCTTAAAACGTTGTTTGGAAATAAAAGTATGTTCCTGGGCCAGCCCCGCCGCTGCATTAAACTGTTCATCCGGAATGGTATCCGCCAGATAGGTATATTTTGCCAGCAGATTTAACCGGTCAAAAGAGACCGGCCGGTAACCAACACTCAATCCGTATTCTCCGAATAAACCTTCGGTCGTGTCCATTGTTTGATTGATGGATTTGCCCAGGTTCAACCGGCCCGCCAGGGTGATGTCCTGATTAAGATAATATTTCATAGAGTTATAAATTAAATACTGGTCTCGTTCCACCGGCCGGCCTTCGTCAAATCGGATTTCCAATTTGGAAGAAATCCGGAGTTTATCTTTATTGTCATAGGTGACGCTTCCGGAGGCGACGTAACGGTTGGTCCGGTTATTATTCAGGTCATTGACCCGGCCTTTTTCAAAAGAACCGCCTATTTGCCAGCGTTCCAACAGTTTTTTATCTAGACCAAGAACCGTCCCTTCGGAACTGGTGTTCTGATTAACGCGAAATTCCTGCTGGCTATAAAGACGAAGGGTTTTATCCGGCTGGAGAGCGTTACCAACGGTAAATACGGATGATTTCCCTTCATTGATCGGATTATCAATCTGATAACTGCTAAAGATATTAACCACACTCTGTTTAAAATTACTTTCGACGCTAACCAATCCGGAATTTCCTTTAGTGCCGACAGTCGATTGCGCTTTAGCCGAGGCGATGTCCAGCAAGCCCACCGAAGCGCCGGCGGTGCTTTGATGATTTGGTTCACCTTTTAAAGTGGCTTGCTGTTGTAAAAAAGTTTTAATCGCGCCGGTGAGTTTATAATCAAACCGCGCGGCTGCTACGTCGGTGTCAAAATTACCCGCACTGTTAATACCACTAATGGGCTGGTGGACGGTCTGGTGCCGGTATTCGGTCGTCAGCCCCCATCTGTTTTCCAGATATTTTCCCTGCAAGATTGAACTGGTGGTCTGGTTTCCCCCGGCATAATGTTGGGCGGCCTGATTGGCGGTATCATCCAATTTTTGAATATCAGACAGCGCGGCCAGGGTTATTTTCGGATGCACCTGAGCCGTGATACTCGCCCCGTATTTTTTGGTGCCCTGTTCGGTAATCGTGTTGGAACTGATAAACCCCGGTTCTAATTCTTTGTAGTAACCATCCAGCCGGACTTTTTGCGTTAATTGATTATTTGTTTTGACGCTCCAGCCGGAGCCGGATGGATTAAGTCCTGAGGTAATCTGATTGAAATTTAATCCACCGTTATAAGAAAGATAATTAGGAATCCCCAGAGAAACAGATTCGGCATATTCAAAATAAAGTTTGCTTCCCGGAACAACCTGGAAAGAAGAATCAATCCCTTTTAATTCATATTTTTTATCGGCATTTTCTTCCTGAACGTAAGTAAGGCCGACTTGCATAGGTGAAGTGCTGTTAAACCATTTGCTGAAATCATAACCGGCCTGTCCGCCGAACGTGCCTTTATTCCAGTGGCGCCGGTCCGGTTTGTATTCGTAATCCACGACCACATAAATATGATGACCGTCTAAAATATCGGTAGAAGTAATGAGCGACCGGTCGGTTTGTTCATCGGGAAACAGGTCAACCGATGAGACCGGTTGTTTGAAAATAATCCGTCCGTTAGAATAGTCTATTTCATAATCCTGGCCGCGTGATTTATTAATGTTTTTTAAAGGACGGTTGGTGGTTTTATCCCTGACTTCAATCCTGATTTTTTCGCTGCCTTCAATAAGATTAGTATGTTTCAGGTAATAGAACGAGCCGCCGGTGCCGCGGAATTCGTTATGAGCGGCGAGTTGATAGGCCGCAGCGGTAAAAATTTTGATGTTAGAAGTTAGAGATTGGAGATTAGAATTCTTTCCAACGTCTAATTTCTCGCTTCTAACCTCGGCTTTTGCGCCGTAAAGCGTCCGCTGGTAATTGGCTAAGTCCAGTTTATCCAGTTCGGTATGATAATTTCCTATCAGGAAACTCGCCTCAGGTTTATCTGAACCGGCCGGCGGTTTATATTCGGTCAATAAATAAAGCGGTCCCTGCGTGTTGGTGGCTTTGTAACTTATTTTAGATTGGTCGCCGTAGGTGAGATAATATTTATCCGGGTCAATATATTTAAAGGCGGATGGCGGATTGCGCATTGCGGAATTAATTCGGGCAGTGTCAAAAGAGGAAATCATCCGGTACTCGCCGCCGTTTGAGGTTGGTAATTTAGAATCAAGATAATAAGCCAGCCGGCCTTGGTTATACCAACCGTCGTTCAGGCGTTTATCATTATCTGCTATTTGGTTTATCTGTTTATCTCCTTTAACCCGCGAATAGCCCAGTTGGCCGTCGCCCAGGGCAATAAGAGTAAATGAAGCGGTTTCTTTTTGGTTCCCGGTTTCCGGTGTTCGGCTCCCGGTTATCCCAAAATTTACTTTGCAAAGTAACCCTTCGGTGACTCGAACAACTTGAAAACTGTTGGACTGTGGGACTGTTGGACTATTGGATTTTTCGCCTGTCGGACTTCTTAACTTCAAAAGGTGCGTCCCCGGTTTTACGCCCGGAATATGATACCGACCGACTTTATCGGTGATGACTATAATACCTTCTTCGGTAATGATTTTCGCTTCTTTAACGCCTTCTTCCCCGTGGTCCTGAATGCCGTTACCGTTTTTGTCATAAAATACCTTGCCGATAATCGTTCCCAGGTCAAACAAAGGGTCGGGAATGACTTCAATTGTTTCTCTGGCGGTATTGGATGTTTTCCATTGGATATCAAAATAACGGCAGACGGCCTGGTTTTCGTAAGCGCCAAAAACAACCCCGCTCCCGACCACCAATTGATAGGATAAAATTTTAGTCTGCCCGACGGCCAGCGTGCCGATATCAAACGTTAACATTTTAATTCCGGTTGGGTCAGATAGAACCGAGGTCCCGGCGCCTTGGACCGAGAGCCGGCTTGCTCCTTTAACGTATTTAAATCCGTCCGGAATCCGGTCGTCAATCAAGGTCTGGTTTGACGGGTCAGTGCCGCTGTTGGTAACCATAATTTGATAAGTAACAATATCTCCAATGGAGACCTGTTGTTTATTGGCCTTTTTGGTTATCTGCAATAAAGCCGGGTCGTTGCTGATGGCATACAGGCGGTTGGTGTTGGAACCGACCAGAATCGTCTGGGTAATCACGCCGGCGATATTGGCAATGGAAGGTGATGAGCGGACCGGGCTGGTGGTATTATAACTCCAGTTGAATCCGCCGCCGGCGGTTAACGAATAAATTTTCCCGTCATCCGACCCGATAAAAATTGTGCCGGTGCTGTCAATTGCGGCTGAAGAACGCACGTTATCGCCGGCTAAATAACTCCAGGCCTGCGAACCGTTGGTATTAACCGCGTAAATCTGATTATCATCCGAGCCGACGATTATTTTCCCGTCGGCCGCAATGGCCGGCGAGGAATGAACCTGTCCGCCGGTGTTAAAAGTCCATTTCTGGGAACCATCCGGGTTAACCGCATAAAGTTTGCCATCATAAGAACCAATATAAATTGTGCCGTCGGCGGCCACGGCTGGAGAAGAAACAATGGACCCGCCGGTGCTAAAAGACCATTTGAGGGTACTGGTCGGATTAAGCGCATAAAGTTTATTATCAAATGAACCAACGTAAATCGTGCCGTTATCCGCGATCGCCGGCGAAGATTCAATCCAGCCGCCCGCGGTATAAATCCATTTTAAAGAACCGTCCGGGTTAATGGCGTAGAACAGACCGTTAGTTCCGCCGATATAGATTGTTCCATCGGAGTTAATGACCGGAGATGATTTCAGCCAGGTGCCGGCGTTATAGAACCATTTAAGAGAACCATCGGCATTCAGGGCGTAAAGACCGGTCAGGCCGCCGGTATAAATGGTTCCGTCAGTTGCAACGGCCGGCGAAGAATGAGCCGTTCCGCCGACCGAATAAGACCAGTTAAACGACCCGTTGGCATTAAGAGAATACAGATTGCCGTCATACGAACCGAAGATGATTTTATTGCCGGCGCTGACGGCCGGCGATGATTGCACTTCGCCGCCGGTCAGGTAACTCCATTTTAACGTATCGGTAATTGAGCCGGTTAACGTTGACAAGGCGGTATGTTTACGGTTATAACGGAACATTGGATGGGCAGTGGCGCCTAATCCGGCCCCGTCGCTTATCACCGTAATATTTTTAGTGGTATTTGCAGATAACCAGGAAGAGTCTTTGA
>CAKKQI010000306.1 GCA_919901895.1 Candidatus Brocadiaceae bacterium
GGCAGGTTTTTAATGCCGTATAAATCGGCTCCATAGGAAGTAGTGTCCTGGGCTACGATATTCAGTTCTTTAACCCCGCTGCGCGCCAGTTCCTGCGCTTCGGCCACGATTGTTTCCATCGGCTTGCTGCGGTATCTTCCGTGCAGGGAGGGAATCACACAATAACTGCAGTGGTTATTACAACCTTCCGAAATTCGCAAATAAGCATAATGACGAGGCGTAATCCGTAAACGCGTCCGGTCGACCCGGCAGTCTTTCCTTGGAGTGGAGATAAGCGTTAGCGAGTTCCGATCTCCGCCTGCGGCGGATCGGGGTGAGCCCCGATGTATCGGGGTGGCATCTAATAACCGGTCGCAGGTTTTAACCGCTTCTTCTCTTCCGAAAATACCCAGCAGGGCATCGATTTTTTTGCGGTAAGTTTTTTTGAGGAATTCAGGCGAGCGCTGGGGCCAGCAACCGGCCACCACAACTTTTTTATACCAACCGTCTTTTTTTAAATTAACGGCCTGGTCGATTATTTCCTGCGATTCCGTCCGGGCTTCTTTAATAAAACAGCAGGTGTTAATCATACAGATATCGGCGGGCTGGTTATCGGCGACAACCTGATAGCCGGCCTGATTCATTTCGCCCATCATTACTTCGGAATCAACCAGGTTTTTCGGGCATCCTAAACTGACAAAACGCAATGTTTTCATGTTTTAAGGGTGTAAAAAGTTGGTTAACAGGTCCATTAGTTACCGTTATTAAAATAAGTCATTACTTCTTTATTTATAAGCGGTTACTGCTATCATCCACTTCCTGTTTTAGTGGTCAACGTTGGTCTTAACAAGCACAGTATGGGGGGGAGGGGGGTATACCCATCCGCTGACGCTTCTATGTTTATTTCGCCTACAACTCACTATATTCATTTTTGGTCCTGTTTGGAAGTGGTCCAGATTAGTCTTAACAAGTACACCCCCGAATTTCAACTAAAAAAAGTATTGACTCTTTTCCTTTTCTATCCACAACTTTTGATTATATCTCCATGCTCAAATGCAACTTTTAAAAGCATAAATAGCAATTGACCCGAATTGTTCTTTCACATTATCATATTCATCCTCTGTTTCTAAATCAGCGCCCTCTATACGTAATCGTGTATGAGTATCGTGTATCCTTTTTACATCCTCAAGGGATGATAAGAGCAGATATTCATTTAATAGTTTTGAATATTTTCTCATCTCGTCGTATGAACCATAAATGACTGCATTATATATTACGGAAAAACGATTAGACTCCGATAAATAAATACCGCAGTCATAACCACAGAAAAAAAAGCAAGAAGGTAATAGTTTTTGTTTACTTGGTATTTCGGGAAAATCAAGATATAAAAAATCGCTGGGATATTTTTTTGATACCTTCTCGTAATAGGATACAATAACGTCATATTGTCTCATATCGACTACTCCATTATTAATTTGAAGTTTTTCCAGACCTTCTGCCTCAGGCCATGGCTCACCATCGAATCCTTTATATTTCCTCATTATTTCTTTATCTGATAATGATACGGATGCTGGGGTGTTTCTCCATGCAAAACGAGAGTCAGCAAAATCAAACCTTTTAACTACTAAAAAACCACTTCTGCCCAATGTTTTCAGGTTTTTCATAATGTTACCTTATTGGTATATGACTCACTGGCCCAATTCTAATATGAGGTCCACCTGACCAATGAGTAGTACCAATATGATCAAGAGCTGGTTTAACCCCATATTCTTCAGCCCATTCAAGTAATGTCGATGCTTCTTCTTTGGTAACTCCACGCCGTTCTACTTCTTTCGCAAGTTGAATAAGAGCATCTTGGTCAGGCGTGAATCTTTTAAGTGTTTTTAAATCGTTTGCGTTGTCTGCAATTCCTAAAATCTTTGTACCTCGCTTGACTGTTCCAAGCGAAGGCACACCCGGAATAATCAGGCCGCCCACGTCTAATAACAAATTGAAAAGACTACCTATCGACGGGCAGGTAGCAAATTCATATGCGCTCATCGCTGTGGAGATAACGTCAAATACCGTTTCAACCACAGTCCCAGTTGGGTCAATATAATTAATAGGGGAACTAAAAACATAGGAATAAAAATTAATCCCGCCAAGGAATCCAACCGGGTCTTGTTGTAGGAATCGTCCGGTGGTAGCATCGTAATATCTCGCCCGATAATAATACAGCCCACTTTCCGAGTCATATTCCCGTCCGGTATAGGTATAAGGATTTACCAGCGTCCCCGTCTGCTTTACTATCTTCCCAAACGAGTTATAAATATAACTCTGCGCCACGGCACCGGCGCCATCCGTAAGTTGAGAAATGCTTCCAAGACCATCCGCTCCATAGAAATAACTCTGCCCGCCTCGCTCCATAATGAGTGGTTCATCAATTCCTATGCCGTGGGTATACCTTGCTTGCAGGACATTTGCCCCGTCATATTCCAGTAAGATATCCTCAT
>CAKKQI010000307.1 GCA_919901895.1 Candidatus Brocadiaceae bacterium
TATTAAAAATGAAATCGCCTTCTTAGGCATCGGTGGTTCGCTTCCCTGCCCGGGGCATACGCCCAACGAAGCAACCGAAGATGAATTAGGTGCCTGGTTAGATGAAGCCGTGGCCGGATTAGACCCGGCGATACCACTTATTATGGTAAGCCATCAACCGCCCTGGGGAACACTCGTTGATAAAATCCTCAACGGAGCGCATACCGGCAGCTTGGCCATCAGGGATTTTATCCTTAAAAAACAACCGTTAATTTGTTTCAGCGGTCATGTCCACGAAGGCCGCGGAGTTGATTCGTTGGGCAAAACCAAACTAATCAATCCCGGTCCTTTAAGAGAAGGCCGGTACGCCTATGCGGAAATAGAAAATCAGCCTGTTGGTAAACCGGTGGATGTAAAGATTAAAGTCCTACGGGTAAAAACATTTTTCTAAAAATTTACAATGAAACATATCAGGGTTCAAGTAATTATTTCCGGTCTGGTGCAGGGGGTATTTTTCCGGGCGACCACTGAGGAAGAAGCCCAGAAACGCGGATTGGTCGGCTGGGTAAAGAACCGGCCGGATGGAAAAGTAGAAGCCGTATTGGAAGGCCCGCCGGATGAAGTGGAATCAATGATTAAATGGTGCCACCAGGGACCGCCCGAGGCCAGCGTGGAAAAAGTGGAACTGCAACGGAGCGAAGCAACCGGCGAGTTTTACGGGTTTGAGATGAAGTATTAGTGATTGGTTCAGAATGGCACATAGTTAAGCCCTAAGGTGTTACCCTGAACGAAGTGAAGGGTCTCTTTTTGTGCTCGCAATGAGATTTTTCGCTCCGCTCAGAATGACAATAAGGGGATGGTTACCCCTTAACTATGTGCCATTCTGATGGGTTCATCTCTCTTATTGAATAATCGATCAGGAAGATTACTTCGTTGATAATTTCTTAATCCAGCGGGTGGTTTTTAATAAAGTTGGAGCGATCAAATCTATTTTTTCGCGTTCTTTTCGGGAAAGATTTTTTAGTGTTTTTCGTCCTTGTCCGGTTAAAACCAAAACGGTTTTTGTTCCAGCCCGCCGGCCCGCTCCGATATCACGTAATGAATCACCGACCATTACCGATTTTTTTAAATTAAGGCCGAATTCTTTTTTCGCTTTCAATAAAAGACCGGGTTCCGGCTTACGGCACCGGCATTTTCGGCGGTAACGTTTAACGATGCCTTCCGCTTGTCCCGCCACCGGCGGGGGATAATGGGGGCAATAATAAATTTTTTTCAGGATTATTCCATGGCGGGCGAATTGTTTTTGGAGGTGACGATTAATCCGCTGTAAATATTTTTCCGTAAAAAAACCGCGGGCCACGGCCGATTGATTGGTAACCACTACTAATAAATAACCAGTTTGTTGAAATAATTTCAATGCCTGCAAGGCGCCCGGCAGGATTTTTATCTCGCGGATGGAAGAAACGTAGCCGGGCGCTTTTCTTTTTTTCAAAGAAGCCCCGGCAATTAATGTCCCGTCCCGGTCTAAAAATATTGCCTTATTTATAAATTTTTGCATGTAAAATTTACTCTCCATTTTCATGGAAAAATTCATTAATAATGCTATTATATCTTAAATTATGAAATTTTAAAACAAAATTGTAGGAGGCCTTTGGTATGAAAAAATTGCTCGGCTATTTTGTCAAGGGTTTATTATTCGTTGCGCCGGTGGTGGTTACTATTTATGTTATCTGGATAATTCTGGCGAAAATTGACCGGTTGTCTCCTTTTCCGCCGATTACTATTCCCATTAAAGGCGAACCGACGCCTTTGCCGGGTGTTGGCGTCGTAGTGGTGCTGGCCCTCATCACCCTGATCGGTTTTCTGGCCTCCAATATTTTTACTCGCTGGATGCTGAATATCGTTAATAATATTTTCAGGAAATTGCCGTTAGTTAAATTGTTGTATACTTCCCTGCGCGATTTAATCGGCGCCTTTGTCGGCGATAAAAAAATATTTGATAAGCCAGTCCTGGTGAAATTATGGCCTGAGAGTGAGACGAAAGTTTTAGGTTTTATGACCAGGGAAAGCCTGGATTTTTTGTCAGCCAAAGGGACTGATCCGTCCTTCGGCGGAGGGTTGAAAGAACAGGTCGCGGTCTATTTACCGCAGTCTTATAACTTTTCCGGTAATTTAATGATCGTTCACCGGAGTCAGGTTATCTTACTTAATAAAGACAGCGCCGAAGTGATGACATTTATTGTTTCAGCGGGCGTCAGCGGAAAATAATTTTTTGCCAAGGCGAAAAATTATATTTAGAACCTACCCTATCAAGGGGGTAATTTCGGGTCTCCCGACCCGAAATAACGGATAGAATTAGATGAATAAAATGATTCAAAAACATGATAATTGTGAATTTTGCGGTGGAACGGTACTTTCTAAAAAAGTAACTAAATATTATGCTACCGGAAAAATAATTGCGGTTATTGAAGGAATTCCTGCTTATGTTTGCCAAACCTGCGGGGAACGTTATTATGATGCTAAAGTTTTAAAAGCAATTAACCATTTAATTAAAACAAAACAACATATAAAAAGACGACTCTCTGTTCCAGTGCTTGAATTTCAATTAGTTTGATCCGTGAATTCAATCTGGGTGTTAGGGTATTGATACTTCCCTGTAAAATTTTATTCCCCATAAGGAAAACAATAAAATCTTATTCTGCAAATAACGCTTCCACGAATTTATCCGCATCAAACGGTTCAATATCATCCTGTTTTTCGCCCAGTCCGATAAATTTAACCGGGATATTAAGTTGATTCTTAATGGCTACAACAATCCCGCCTTTGGCGGTACCGTCCAGTTTAGCCAGGAATAAACCGGTCAGCGGGACGGCTTCGTTAAACACCTTTGCCTGGGCAATGGCGTTTTGGCCGGTGGTGGCATCCAGGACCAGGAGCGTTTCATGCGGGGCGCCCGGAATTTTTTTAGCCAGGATGTTTTTTATTTTGGTGAGTTCTTTCATCAAATTAGTTTTAGTATGGAGCCGGCCGGCTGTATCAACAATTAAAAAATCCATCTGCCGGGCCAGGGCGGCTTCAGCCGCATCAAAAGCCACCGCACCGGGGTCGGCCCCGGATTGATGACGGACAATTTCTACTCCTACCCGTTCACCCCAGATGGATAGTTGTTCAATCGCGGCCGCCCGGAAAGTATCGCTCGCCGCCAGCAGTATTTTTTTTCCGTCCTGTTGTAATAAATAAGCCAGTTTGGCGATGGAAGTAGTTTTGCCGGTGCCGTTGACTCCGGTTACCAGGATGACGGTGGGCGGAGCAGAGGCGAGATTTAAAGCGGTTCGGCTTCGCCCTTTCGTTTCCTGCAGACTGGTTTTCAGTTCTGTTTTAAGATGACCAATAATTTTGCCGGGGTCGGTCAATTTCCCTTCCCGATAAACTGTTTTTAAATCTTCAATAATTTTCAAGCTGGTTTCCACGCCCAGATCAGAAGCAATCATAGTTTCTTCCAGTTGATTTAATAAATTTTCATCAATCGTCCGCCCGCGCAATAATTCTGTGATATTGGTGTTTAAAAGATTACGGGTTTTGCTCAGACTTTGTTTCAGCTTATCTAAAACCTTGCCGAAGATCATATGTTTTTTATTTTCCGGTTTTCGGGGTTTCGGGCTTGTTCGGGGCTATTTTATCCAGAATTCCGTTTACGAATGCCCCGGATTCGGCCGAGCCGTATTTTTTGGCGAGGTCAACGGCTTCGTTAATAGAAACGGCCGGCGGGATATCGTCACAAAAAAGAAGTTCATAGATGGCCAGGCGGAGAATATTTTTATCAAGAATCGCCAGGCGGGAAAATTCCCAGTTGTGGGCGGTTTCCTGGATAAGAGAGTCTATTTTATTTTGGTTCTGAGAAACACCTTGCAATAATAAACGGGCAAACTCAATGACCGGCTGATTCTTAGTCTGGGTGTGAAAAAATGATTCCAGGTCTTCCGGCGCAACAGGCGCTATTTTGCTTTTGATTTCCAATTGATAAAGAGCCTGAAGGGCAATCTCGCGGGCGAGCGTCCTTTTTCGCATAGAATTTTAACAACAGATTAAACAGATTAAAGAAATTAAAAAGATTAAACAGATTAAGCAGATTAAAAATTATTTCTTATCTGATCAGCCTGCACAAGAACTAACCGCTGGATTAATAAATTATATAAATGGATTGGGATGAATTAATGAGTTTTTTCTCATCGTCATTAGAGTTTTTAGATACTTCTGGTAAATCAGTTAAATCTGTTGTTTATAACTCTTTGAAGAGGTTAGCCATTTCAATGGCCGACTCGGCCGCCTGGGCGCCTTTGTTGCCTTTTTTAACGCCGGCTCGTTCAATGGCTTGCTCAACTGTTTCACTGGTAATCACCCCGAATTCTACCGGGAGACCGCCGGTTAACGCGACCTGGGCTACGCCTTTGGCGACTTCGCTGGCAATATAATCAAAATGCGACGTTTCGCCTTTAATAATAGCTCCCAGGCAAATAATCGCGTCATATTTTTTTTGTTTAACTAACCGTTGGGCGGTTACGGGGATTTCAAATGAACCCGGCACCCAGGCTACGTCAATATTATTGGCTTTAACTCCCATCCTGGTTAACCGGTCCTGTGCGCCTTCCAATAATTTTTTGGTAATCAATTCATTGAACCGGCTGACCACAATCGCCACCTTTAATTTCGCTCCGCTGAGATTCCCCTGATATATTTTACCCATAATAAGTATTCCTCCTTTGATGCACGAATTTACACTAATTCCGCCAAGGCGGGACGAATTAACACAAATTAATTTAACACTCCCGATATGTTTAGTCAATAAATATTGTTTAAATCTAACCACCTGAGGGTAGAAGCAGGTCTCCTGACCTGTTTCTATTCATTCTATTCAGCTTGTTTCGGGTCAGGAGACCCGAAACTACCCTCTTTGGAT
>CAKKQI010000308.1 GCA_919901895.1 Candidatus Brocadiaceae bacterium
TTTCATCAAATAGTTCTTTAGCAATCTCTTTCCCATCCTGATAATAAATAATCTCTTTTGGCGTTCCATCCGGATATTTTTGGGTTGTCTTCATGATAACCTCACCCTCACCCAGCACGACAGCCGGTATCAAAACTATCAAGACCAGCACCAACCCGATTAACCCCGTTAGAAATCTACAGGATCTATTATGATTACGGAGTGAGAACCATTTAACCTCGTTAGAGGTGTTAGTAAACAACTTGCCATTGTAATGGATTATTTTATTCTGTTTCATTACTTTCACCTCTAACGGGGTTAACCTCTTCATTTTTTATCCTCCTATTAAAAAGATATAATTCTTTATTACGGTATCAAAATAATCTTAGCCGATTGGCGGTCGGCTGATTTCATTGTCTCAAACGCTTTTTTAAACTCTTCCAGTTTAAATTTATGGGTAATCACCGGCGCCGGGTCAAGCCGGCCGGAATTTAAAAGCCCAGCCATCTGATACCAGGTCCGGTACATCTGCCGGCCGTTGATACAAATTATCCGGCATCCCTTGAAAACTAAGGCATTAAAATTAATTTTTATTTCCGGGCCGGCGCTCAACCCAAAAGCCGTAAACCGCCCGCCTTTACGTAAAACCTGGATTCCATGGTTAATGGCCGCCGGATTACCGGTCATTTCTAAAATAACATCGGCGCCGACACCGTTAGTGGCCTGAATAATTTTATCAACCAGCTTAGGGTCATCATATTTAATAATCATTGACGAACCCATTTTCTTTGAAATCTCCCGCCGGAATTCGTGTTTAATTACGTGAATAACCTGTCCGGCGCCGGATGCGTGAGCCACACCGGCGGCAAAAAGTCCGGCCGGTCCGCAACCAAACACCACCACATTCAAACCACTGACATCTTCACAGAGCGTGGTATAAACCGCATTACCTAACGGCTCCTGGATACAAGCAATTTCCGGCTTCATTGACTTATCATTTTTCCAAGCGCAAACCGCCGGAATTACCGCATATTCGGCAAAACAACCCTGGGTATCGACCCCGAGTATTTTTAAATTACCGCAGATATGCTGCTGGTCGTTCCGGCACTGGTAACAATATCCGCAGGGGATATGGCTTTCGGCTGAAATAAAATCGCCTTTAGAAAACCCGCCGACCATCTTACCGATGTCCACCACCTCTCCGGCAAACTCATGTCCGATGATAATGGGCGGTTTAATCCGCGATTGACTCCAGGCATCCCAGGCATAGATATGGGCGTCAGTTCCACAAATGGAAGTCACCTGAACTTTAACCAGTAAATCATTAGGGCCGGCTTGAGGAATATTCGTTTCAATTAATTCTAACCCGGGGGCGGGTTGGGTCTTAGCCAATGCTTTCATCTTTTTCATAATAAATTTTCTCCAAAAATTCTTGTTTTATAATTATTTTTATCTTATCACTCTAACTATTTTTGTCAAA
>CAKKQI010000309.1 GCA_919901895.1 Candidatus Brocadiaceae bacterium
TCTCATACGTTTCAACCGTTCCCGAACGTGAATTCGGGACAAGATTATCGGAATGACGGACTTTAAAATTAATCGGACGGCCCGGATAATTCCTGATTTTTTTCAGTTCATTACCTGAAATAACCGGCTCTCCATCAATTTCTACAATTTCATCTTTTAATTTTAACCCGGCTTGTTCAGCCGGCGAATTTTTAACAATACCGGCAATGATGTTTCGCCGGACATCAAGGCCTAACCCTTTTGAACCGCGGGCGATTACCGGAATGGTCAATTCCTGCGAACCTCTTTGGATTTTTACCTGGCAGGTTTCGCCGATTGATTTACGCAATATTTCAAATTTATATTCTTCCATTGAACTAACCGGTACGTTATCAACGGTTTTAATCACATCGCCCGGAAGAATTCCGGCTTCGTTTTCAGCCGAACCGGGCTGGACGAAACCGATTAACGGTTCGGAAAAATTAACCCCGATCAGGTACATTAAAATACAAAGCGGAAAAGCCAGCAGTAAATTCATTATGGCGCCGGCGGCAAAAACTCCAATGCGGGTAAAAGGCGGCTTAGCCACAAACTCATACGAAGCGCCGGTGGCTTCGCCCGAAATAACACTTTCCCCGGCCATCTTAACATAACCGCCTAACGGAATTAGGCATAAACGGTACTCGGTCTCGCCTTTCCTGAACTTGAAAAAAGCCGGACCGAAACCGAGCGAAAAAATTTCCACTTTAATTTTCGCTAATTTCGCCACCATAAAATGACCGAGTTCGTGCACAAAAATAAGCAAACCCACTCCTAAAATGATCAGAAAAATATTAATTGCAAACATTTTATCTCCTCTGTTTTTTACTGTTCACTGATAACCGGTTACCGGTTATGACGCGCAATTCATTCCTCGCCCATTCATCGGCTTCTATAATCTGCGGGAGAGTCGGATTTTTAACAACCCGATGCCGCCGCAGGATTTTTTTATTTAATAACACAATATCGGTTAAAGCAATCTTTTTCTGTAAAAATAATTTAACGGCTTCTTCATTGGCGGCGTTGAGGACCGCTCCAGCCGTGCCGCCGCGCCGGAGTACTTCATAAGCCAAGGCCAGGGCCGGCCCGCCTAAAACGGACGCCCCCGGCCTCTCAAAAGTCAAATTCAGCGGTTTTTGAAAAAGCG
The DNA here is from genome assembly GCA_919901895.1 of Candidatus Brocadiaceae bacterium. Taxonomy (GTDB): domain Bacteria; phylum Planctomycetota; class MHYJ01; order JACQXL01; family CAKKQI01; genus CAKKQI01. Next base: position 1,166 of record CAKKQI010000309.1, read on the forward strand.
CCTGATGATTGGCGCCGTTTAACCGCTGCGGATAAGTTAAAGCAAATTGAATGGGAATCTTCATATCCGGAGGACTTAACTGGGCGATAATTGAACCATCCAGGAATTCCACCATTGAATGGATAATTGATTGCGGATGAATCACTACTTCAATCTGGGCCGGTTTAAGGTTAAAGAACCAATGGGCTTCAATTACTTCCAGGGCCTTATTCATCAGCGTGGCTGAATCAATCGTAATTTTATCGCCCATCTGCCAGGTCGGATGATTCAGGGCCTGGTGCGGTGTTACTTTTTTCAGTTCATTAACGGACCGGTTATAAAAAGGACCACCGGAAGCGGTTAAAATAATTCGTTTGACTTCATTAGCCCGGCCGCACTGAAGCGCCTGAAAAATAGCGCTGTGTTCGCTGTCCACCGGAATAATCTTAACTTTTTTTCGCCGGGCGAGATTCACCAAAATTTCTCCGGCCATCACCATTGATTCCTTATTAGCCAGTGCCAGGGTCTTGCCGCTTTCAATCGCCCAGAAACTGGCCGGCAATCCAGCCGCGCCGGTTATGGCGGAAAGAACCAGATTAACTTCAGACGCCGCAATAATTTTTTGGACGCCTTCCCAGCCGGACAGAATTTTAATTCGTTGTCTTCTTAAAGATGCCTTCAGTCGCGCCGCGGCCGAATGGTCAATTAAAACCACCTGTTCCGGCTTAAACTTTTTTATTTGCTTTTTTAACAGAACCCAATTGGAATGGGCCGCCAGGCCAAAAACTTTAACCCGGCCTTTAAGACGTTCAACCACGTTTAAAGCATTCCGGCCGATGGAACCGGTGGAACCGAGAATAACAATATTTTTTACCATTACGAAATTACCTGATAGACCTTGATTTCCTGTTTTTTACCTTTAAGTTTTACATAACCCAGGTCTTTAGTTTTAAATTTATCCTTGATATATTCATAAGTCCCTTCGCCGATAACCACCTCGTTAGATTGCCCGTACTGGTTAAGACGCGAGGCGATATTAACGGTATCGCCTAGAACGGTATATTCAATTCGTCTGGCTGAACCGATATTTCCGGCGACCAGCATACCGGTATTAATACCCACGCGGATATTGTATTTTTCTTTTTCGCTGCCGGAATTTTCATGCTGTTTCCCCAATTCCTGAATCATTTTAATGGCTGACTGGACCGCCCGGACCGCGTGGTCGGTCAGCTGGTTAGGAGCACCAAAAGTCGCCATCACCGAATCACCGATGTATTTATTCACGCTTCCTTCGTATTCAAAAACAATCCGGGAAGTGGTTTCAAAAAAATCATTCAGCATCAAAACCAGATTATGCGGGTTCATCCTTTCCGAGATGGTGGTAAAATCCTGGATATCGGCAAAAAGCACCGTGGCTTCCTTTGCTTCCACTTCCATGTTTATTTCGCCGCCCACCGTCCCGCGGATAATTTTTTCAACGACATCAGGTGAATGATAACGCTCTAAATTACTGCGCATCAGGGCTTCTGTTTTTAAAGTGTCGTAAAGTTCTTCCTGCTTGATTCTAATGGCGATCTGGTTGGCCACGGCGGTTAAGAGGTCCAAATCTTCAGCTGTGAAGGCATAAGATTTAATTAGGTTATCAAGATAAATCACCCCAAAAATTTCCTGCTTTTCCCAGAGCGGTACGCATAAAGCAGACCGGATATTATACTGGGCAATACTCATCCCCATCTGAAAACGAGGATCAACCTTGGCATCAGAAGTAAGAATGGAAACACGGTCATTAATTACTTTATTGGTAATGGTGCGGCTGATATAAATTTCTTCAGTGGTTTCCCGTCCCCGGCATTTGCTGATTTTAGGAATGAGTTGGCCGGTTTTTTTATCCAGCAGCATAATTAACCCGCGGTCGGCCTGGATAAAATCAAAAACCGATTTCATCGCAATATCCAGGACTTCCTCAAGTGAAGTGGCCGAGGTAACGGCCTTACCCAGTTGATAAAGCAAAAAGAATTTTTCACTTTCTTTAGATTTAACGACCGGCTTGGCCGCGGCCACCAGCGATTCACCGCGCTTGATCATATCCTTGACGTCCATCCGGTAATCAAGCGGAATATCACCCAGGTTTTTGACAATATCGCTGCCCCATCCCGCTTCCTCCTCCGACCCGGTTTTAGCGAGCCCTGATTGTATCGGAGCGAGGCCTTTTCCCTTGAGTAAATGAGCTCCGGGTATCTCCGCCGCTAATTGTTCCGTTTCTTCTTTAAAAACAAGAACGGAATCACCAATCTGGATTTCATCGCCGTCTTCCAAAGATTTACTGTCAACTTTTTTCTTGTTGACCAGGATTCCATTGGCGCTCCCCAGGTCATAAACAATGTATTTGTTATCGCGTTTGATTATTTCGCTATGACGCCGGGAAGCCAGATTGTCCTGTAATTCCAGGTCATTTTCCGGCAGACGGCCGATAGAAATGGTGGGTTTATTTAAAATTACTTCCTTAACAACTTTATTTTTATATTTAATAATTAATCTCGCCATAATCTAATTATTTTAGCAAATAAAATACCGGATTGCAACAATTTAACCACGCCTAACGTAATCGCCATCGTCTTATTGACAAATAAAAATGTTACGTTATAATACCCTGAGTATGAATTTAACGATAAAAACGCCACCCCCAGGTTATATCCTGAATGGTGTAATTAACGCGCTGCCCGGAGATAAATCAATAGCGCATCGGGCCTTAATTTTATCGTCGATAGCTACCGGTACCAGTCGTCTAAAAAATTTTCCTGATTCAAATGATTGTCGCGCGACTCTCCTTTGTCTAAAAAATCTGGGGGTAAAGATCATTTGTCCGAAAAAATCAGAATTGATTATCAAGGGATGCGGCTTGAATGGATTGAAACCACCGGCGGGCATTCTCAATGCCCGTAATTCAGGAACCACGATACGGTTGCTATCGGGTCTCCTGGCCGGGCAACCTTTTGCCAGCCGGATAACCGGCGGTCATTCGTTAAAAAAAAGACCGATGGACCGCGTCATCTTACCCTTAAAAAAGATGGGCGCAACTATTAACGGCGCCGGGAACGATAAATTTCCTCCTTTGTTTATCCGGGGCGGAAATTTAAAATCTATTCAATACCGGTTACCGGTACCCAGCGCTCAGGTTAAATCAGCTATTTTATTGGCCGCTCTTTACGCCAGAGGGGTAACCAGAATTATGGAACCAGCCCCTTCGCGTAATCATACCGAACGAATGTTAAAAATAATGGGCGCGCCTTTAAAAATTTCACGTCGCCTTTGGCGAACCTCGCCTCTGGCGGGCGGCGTCATCACCTTAAATAATACAAAACAATGGACCCTTAACCCGTTAAATGTAACTATTCCTGGGGATAGTTCCTCCGCGGCTTTTTTTATCGCCGCCGTCTTACTTGTCCCGAATTCCAAAATTACCATTCAAAACGTCTGCCTTAATCCCTACCGGATTGCTTTTATTCAGATTCTTAGACGGATGGGCGGACGAATAAAAATAATCAATCGTTCCAGGCAATCCGGCGAAGCGACAGAGCGAAACGACAGTGGTCCGATGGACTCCGAACCCCGATGTCTATCGGGGCTTCGGAGAGTCCCGGCCCAATCGGGGAAGTCCCGCCCCCCGCCAAAGGCGAGGCTCCCGCCTCTGGCGAGGTTCGCCCCGAAGGGCGACGCCCCAATGGGCGGCAAGTGGGGAGAAGAAACCGGCCATATTATTGTAAGATCTTCGGCCCTTAAAGCCGTTAAAATTTCCGGCGCAATTATCCCAGCGCTGATTGATGAAATCCCGATCCTGGCTGTTCTGGCGAGTCAGGCCACCGGAACGACGCTCATTAAAAATGCGGAGGAACTGCGCTTTAAAGAATCAGACCGGTTGAAAACCATCACCGCTGAACTTAAGCGTCTGGGAGCCAATATCCGTGAAACCGTTGATGGATTAATCATTAAAGGCCCGTCCAGACTTAAAGGAGCCGAATGCTCTTCTCATCACGACCACCGGATTGCAATGTCTTTAGCCGTAGCCGGCCTGGCGGCTGAAGGCAAAACCGTTATTAAAAATGCCGGATGTATCAAAGATTCTTTTCCTGAATTTGAAAAAATGTTAAAATCATTAATTCACAGGTGATTACAATGATTAAAAGAGAGATTTCGGTGATTTCAGCCGAAGGACTGATCCGTCCTCTGGCGGCAATGTTTTAATCACTGTAATCTTCTTACCAGAATCTGTGTAATCATTAACATAGGAGGAAGTTATTATGATGTTGCACGAATTAAAACAATTAATCCAGGACCTGCAAAAACGGCTTGAAGATTTAAGGGACTCTCTTTGACGTGGCCGAACAGCAAAAAAAATTAAACCAACTGGAATCGGCCATGTCCCAACCCGGTTTCTGGGATAATCCGGTCACGGCTCAGGAACAAGTCGGCCTGTTAAAAAATTTAAAAGCGGTCCTGGTCCCTTACCAGGAAACCGGCAAATCTCTGCAGGATTTAACTGAATTATTCAAATTGGTTGAAAAAATGGAAGACAAAACTATTCTGGCAGAAATAGAAACGGAATTAAAACAGGTTGTCCGGCAGGTAGTTCATCTGGAAACGCAATCTTATTTGGGTGGGCCGCACGACCAGAAAAATGTGTTTTTGAATATCCATGCCGGGACCGGCGGGACGGATGCCTGTGATTGGGCCGAAATGCTTCTGCGAATGTATCTTAAATGGCTGGCTAAAAATAATTATTCGGCTCAGTTGATTGATACGCTTGGGGGCGATTCGGCCGGACTGCGCCGCGCCACCGTTTACGTCAAAGGTCTTTATGCCTTTGGTTATCTTAAATCGGAAATCGGTGTGCACCGGCTGGTGCGAATTTCGCCTTTTGATGCCAATAAACGCCGCCACACCTCTTTTGCGGCGGTTGATATTGTCCCCGAAACGGAAGAAACCCAGGTAGAATTATTAGAAAAAGATTTAAACATTGATACCTTTCGGGCGGGTGGAGCCGGCGGGCAACATGTTAACGTAACCGATTCGGCTGTCCGCGTGACTCACCTTCCCACCGGAATTGTAGTCCAGTGCCAGAATGAACGTTCGCAAGGCCAGAATAAACAAACCGCCTTAAAATTATTGACGGCTAAACTTTATGCGTTAAAAATCAAAGAACAGGAAGAATCTTTCAAGAAAATATACGAGAGCAAAGGTGAAATCGCCTGGGGTTACCAGATTCGTTCTTACGTTTTGCAGCCCTACACATTGGTCAAAGACCACCGGACCGGTGCGGAAACCGGTAAGGTTCAGTCCGTTTTAGACGGCGAACTGGATCTGTTTATAGAAGCGTATTTAAAAAGTAAAAAAAAATAAAGTAAGCGCCTCCCCGGTAAAAACATTGATTTAATTCTTGTTTTATGCTAAAGTAGTATAAGTTTTTTACGGAAAAATTTATTTATGATTAAGATCGGTATCAACGGCGCCGGCGGCCGGATGGGTTTAAGGATCGCTTCTTTGATTACCCAATCTAAAGATTGCCAGGTTAAACTGGCCCTGGAACGGCCGGGGCATCCGGCGCTCGGACAGGACATCGGATTTTTAGCCGGGCTTTCTGAAAAACTCAATGTTTTGTTAACATCGGACTTTCCCGGAAAAACCGTTGATGTCATTCTGGATTTTTCCCATCCGGATGCCACAATGCCTCTTCTGGAAAAATGCCAAAAATATAAAATCGCCCTGCTAATCGGCACGACCGGTTTTAATGAAACGCAGATCGCTCAAATCCGCGAATCCGGCAAAACTATTCCGTGTCTTTTAAGCCCTAATCTGAGCATCGGAGCCAATGTCATGTTTAAAACCGCCGCCGAATTGGCTCGCCG
>CAKKQI010000310.1 GCA_919901895.1 Candidatus Brocadiaceae bacterium
ATAACGACCAATTAAAATTAAATGCTTCAACCAAACTGGAGGCGCGGTTTGATGAAGGCGATGACAATAGAACACAGTATCTTACCTCTAACCATATCAAATACCAACTGACACCGGACCTTTCCCTCTTAGGCCGGCTCAACTGGTCCAGAACGGAAAACGACTTAACTGACCAGACCGATGGCTTATTCAAAGAATCCGGTATCGGACTGGCGTTCCGGCCGGTGAAATGGGATAAACTTAACCTGTTAGGAAAATATACCTATCTGATTGATTACCGGCCGGACAACCAAACTGATTTTACCAGCGTAACCAAACAGCGTGCTGCGGTTTACGCCCTGGAAGCGGCTTATGATCTTAATAAATATTTTCAGATAGTAGAAAAATACGCCTTCAAAAACGGCCGGGAAAAAATCAGCGGGCAGGATTATACGGATAGCGATACGGATTTATGGATTCACCGGCTCAACTATAAACTGCTGGACTCTCCCGCTGTGGGCGGGACTCCGCTGTCGCTCCGCTGGACGATTGGACTTGAGTATCGGATCCTGAAGCAAAAACTGGCTGATGACCAAAAACAAGGATTTTTAGCGGAAGTGCTTTATAAAATTAACGAATACCTTCAATTCGGAGGCGGCTATAATTTTACTGATTTTGATGATGACCTGATTAACGACAGCGACTATTCCGCCCGCGGGCCTTTTATCCGACTGCTGGCCACTTTTACCAGATAATCCCGCCGGCGACAATTTCGTCATCCTTCTGGATAATAAACCGCCCCAATCCGGGCAGTTCGGCGAATTTTTCAAACACCAGCGGTTCGGTTGTTTCTAAAACGACCTGGCCTAAATCGGCCTCCCGAAGAAAATTTTCCAGACTCTCTTGAAAGGTGGTCAGGTCTATCTTTGCCTGAAGTTTAATCAGGCAAGAGACCGACTGGGTCGCGCACCGGCAAATGTATTTTTCGCTTTCATTCAATTCACCTTTTAACCAGAGAACGGTTGCCTCGGCTTGCCGGCTAACTATCGGCGACCGGCCCTGTGTTAAAATATCACCGCGTTTGATGGTTAAAGACGGTTTCAGATTTGAGGTAACCGGGGCAAGTACTAACCCAATACTGCTTCCCGCCTTTGGCGAGGTTCGCCCTTGAGGGCGACCCGCTTCAGCCCGGTTGATTTCACTTTCAAACCGCCTGATGGATTTTATCCGGGCCGACCGGTCGGACGGAGCAATTCGGACCTGGTCATTCTGATTAGTCTGCCCTGATAAAATTTGGCCGACGATAATAGATTCGCCGTTAATCTGATAGACATCCTGAACCGGCATCCGGAAATCATAATTCCAGCCCGGTTTCGTAAACCCATCCAGCGCTTCTAACAAACTTGGTCCCTGGTACCACGGCATATTTTGGCTGAGACGCGCAATATTGTCTCCTTCCTGGGCCGAAAGGGGAATGATATAATTCAGAGTAAGATTCAACTGTTTAAAAAAACCGGTTAGTTCATCTCGTAATTTAATAAAATCATCCGGCTGGTATTGCACCAGGTCCATTTTATTAATCACGGCAATAATCTGTTTGATGCCGAGCAGTTGCAAGATAGCGGCGTGTCGTCTGGTTTGTTCCTGAATCCCTTCTTTAATGCCGACAATCAAGACCGCGGCTTCGGCAAAACTCGCGCCGGTGATCATGTTTTTCAGGAATTCTTTGTGGCCGGGAGTATCAATAATGACATAATCTCTTTTAAGTGTTTTAAAAAATGTTTGGGTGGTATCAATGGTCAGCTCGCCTTCCCGTTCTTCCTGAAGGGCATCCAGCAGGTAGGCGAATTCAAATTTTCGGCCCAGGGCCTGGCAGGTCCGACTGATTTCCTCCACCCGGCCTTCGGGGAGCGAGTCCGTATCATATAAAAGCCGGCCGATTAAAGTTGATTTCCCGTGGTCAATGTGGCCTGTAATAACAATATTTAAAATTTCCATATTTCACCCCATTTTTTATCTACCAGCATTTTAATTTCCGGCGGAATCGTCATTTCATCCGGCCAGGGACGGGTAAACCCTTCTTCTTTCATCTTTCGCGTGGCATCAATCCCAACTTTAGAACCATAACCGATCTCTCGTGATGCATGGTCCAATACATCCACCGGACCTAACGCAAATTCTAGATCACGCTGAGGGTCAATATTATTTAAAACCTTCCAGACCACTTCGCCGGTATCATGAATATTGACATTATTATCCACGACGACAATTACTTTGGAAAACATCGCCTGGCCCATTCCCCAGAGGGCGTGCATCACTTTGCGGGCGTGGCCGGGATAACTTTTTTTAATGGAAACCAGCAACAGGTTATGAAAAACGCCTTCAAAAGGCATATGAATATCCACTACTTCGGGCAGGTACATTTTAATGAGCGGCAAAAACATTCTTTCAATGGCTAATCCGATAAAGCAATCTTCCATCGGCGGCCGGCCGACCACCATCGTTTGGTAAATCGGGTCTTTCCGGTGCGTGATGCAGGTGAGATGAAAGACCGGATATTCTTCCGGCAGGGAATAAAAACCGGTATGGTCGCCGAAAGGACCTTCCATCTGTTTTTCATTAGTTTTGACGTATCCTTCCAGAATAATTTCCGCATTGGCCGGTACTTCCAGGTCAATCGTCTGGCATTTAACCATTTCTACCGCGGCACCGCGCAGGTAACCGGCTAAAATCATTTCATCAACATCCGGCGGCAACGGCACCGCGCCGGCAAATGAAACCGCCGGGTCAGGGCCAATCGCTACGGCCACGTCTATTTTATCCAGCCCCTTTTTTTGCGCATTAGCAAAATGGCGCGCTCCGTCTTTGT
>CAKKQI010000311.1 GCA_919901895.1 Candidatus Brocadiaceae bacterium
TGCCCATCTCAATCTGGTCGGCCGAACTCTTACCGAAGAACTGGCTCAAAAAACTTCTCAGGGCAATCGGCCGGCCGCGTTTTTCCACATAAGCCGTAACAGCCATATTTTTAACATTGCCGGTGGCTGCATCAAGGGATAGGACAAAATTGACCGGACCCCATTTACCGGGCTGGACATCAAATATCGCGACCGACACTCTTTTATTGTCTTTGATTCCAAAATAAAAATCATATTCGCGGTTTTCTGCCATCTTCTTTGCTTCAGAACCTTCCTGGTGTAACACCATTGTCTTAATGCGTCCTTTGATACGAGTAACCTGCTCATCGGTTAATAATTTGGTTACTTTCTCAATTCGGTCCATTCCGGGTAACATTTCTTTCAAGGCCTGTTCCTCAGTAAGCAATCGTTCCGCCCACGAAACCGACCCAGCCATTACAAGCAAAACACCTACAAGTAACAGCCCGCCTATTATCCGTATTTTCCTCATCTGCTTAACTCCTTCCTTTTACGGACAGGAAATAATTTTTCCATCATCCATTACAATAATTATTTTTATCTCCGGATTTTTCCGGACTAATTGCATTGCCTTTTCCGGTCCCATCACAAATAGTGCGGTGGACCAGGCATCAGCCAGAGTCGGGTCTTCGGTAATAACGCTCATACTCATCAAACCACGGGCCGGATAACCGGTTTTAGGGTCAAGAATATGATGGTAACGAACGCCGTTTTCCTCAAAGAACCTTTCATAATCACCTGAAGTTGATATTCCTGATTCTTTATTTACGGCTAATCCGGCAATTACGCCATTAGCCCGGGGATTGCGGATGCCGATTTTCCAGGGCTGACCGTTAATTGTACCGAAGGCATAAACCTGACCACCCGCTTCTATGAGAGCGGATTTAAGACCGTTATTTTTAAGCGACTTCACTGCTTCCCCAATTCCATAACCCTTGGCAATTCCGCCTAAATCTATATGTATCTCCGCCGAATCTTTTTCTATTTTATCATCTGTTATTTTGAGATGGTTAAGGCCGATCTGGTTCAGGATTTTCCGGATATCTTCCTTATCGGGCAGGTGCATAGAACCATCTGTATAAAAACCCCATAACCGGACTAAAGGTTCGACTGTAATATCAAATGCCCCTTCAGACTCCTGATTGACTTTTTGAGATATCTTGATAACATTAATTATTTCCGGGTCCGTGATAGGGGTGTTATTATTATTAAAATGATACAGCGGACTTTTCGGGTTAAGGATATTGAATTTCTGGTCAACTTCTTCCATCCGGCTAAAAGCCGCATCAATTATTTTGTCAACCTCTTCTGCTTTACCGGGTACCTGGATGGTGCAGTAAGTATCCATTAAAAAACGGGTGCGTTTGGTTATCTCCGGTCCTTTATGGTTTAACTTAATCCAACCGAATAGCAGACCGCTTATCACTAAAAGGAAAATAACAATTAACAGCGCTAATTTTTTCATCTCTTATAACACCTTAATCACATTTAGAAAGGTTATGGTCGGGGGTTCTTATCCCCCGACCACTCCCTTTTAAGACCGTATGTTTAGGCCAAGTTTAGAAAGTTGTCCGAATACCCATAACCAGACGATTGAACTTCAACGTATCTTCAGCCGTCGCCGCCGGCGTTTCGTCATTGCTCCAGTCAGCCATATCATACTGGATGATGTACGTACATGCCTCGCCGAGTTCATACTGCAGGCCTAATGTGGTGGTATTATATACCTCATTCTTTGAGGCGCTTTGTTCCAACCTTGCCACACTATAATCCAGCATTGCCGTTAATTTATCCGGGATAATTTTGTAGAAAAGTTTAACGTAATAACCAGCGTTCTGTTTGTCTTCTTCTGTCGCTGTGTCAAAGTTAAAATACTTATCCCATCTATTACCGGCCATTTCTGCCCTGACGCTGAACTTCTGGTAGGAGTAACTGGCACCCAGAGACCAGCGGTTATATTTCTGGTCCTGTTCACCTGACTTGGCTCGACCCGGTGATCCTGCAGCGTAATTGCTGTCCCATTCCGTGTCACCCCACTTGCCGAAGCCGTAAGAAATAAATGTCTTCAGCCCGGAAAGTTTTCCGCCAAATTCAGGTTCGGCGTGTAACAACAAAGTCTTATTCCTGTTGTTATCCAGATAGGTCGTCCCGCCTGTTCCGTTCAATAAATATACTGATACGGGCAGTGACATATTCAAATCAGGTAGTTCAAAGCTGCGGTAGGCTTCAATTCCGGTGTCATGCCAGGACCCGACATAAAGAGAAAATTTGTTGCCATTCATCTCTTCATGCCAGAAAAGTTCTTTGCCATAATCCTGGATAAAGTCAGTATTGAGGTATCCGGCGCGAAGTTCCAGTTTATACTGCGGCACATTCATCTTCACAAATGCTTCAAACCACTTAAAGTTTTTGTAGGCATCATTTTGCCCGTAAGCGGTGGTTTTTCGCTGTTCGCCGATTTGCTTCCCCAGACTTGGAGTGGCCCCGGCTGAACTGT
>CAKKQI010000312.1:0-1238 GCA_919901895.1 Candidatus Brocadiaceae bacterium
CGATTGCTATCGGGATTCGCAATGACAAAAAGAGGATTATGACACAGTCTGATTGATAGCCCTAAACCGCTACTGGTTCAGGGTGTGGCCATCTCGTTTGTGATATGAGATTGCTTCGTCCCGCCAAGACGGGACTCGCAATGACAAATCGCCATTTTTTTTTGTAACTCAACAGTTTTATTCTTCCGCCAACCATTAGACCATTATATCTATATCGGTTTATTTGTCAAAAAATGTAAGGGTTAATATCCATTTCAATTTATCTTGATTTTAAAAACAGTTTTTGATAAATTAAATAAAATTTTCAAGGGTATTTTATGCCTAACTTTTTATTAGAAATCGGAACTGAAGAAATCCCGGCCGGGTATATTGACCGGGTTCAATTGAATATCTTCGGTGATATTTTAAAAAAACTGCTGACCGATGAACGGTTAAGTTACCGGGAAATGTACGTCACGGCCACCCCGCGCCGGATTGTGTTTCACGTCAGCGAACTCCCCAAACAATCCGCTTCTCTTACCAAAGAAGTCACCGGCCCCAAAGAACAGGTTGCTTATGACCGTGATGGCAAACCAACTCCAGCCCTACTGGGTTTTGCTAAAAGATATAATCTCTCATTGGACCAAATTAAATTAAAAGAAACGCCCCAGGGGAAAATCTGCGCAACTCAGTTAACCACTCAAGGAGAAAAAACCAAATTAATCCTCACCCGGCTCATTGAACCGCTGATAAAAAAACTGCCTTTTCCTAAATCAATGTGGTGGCTTGATAAAACACTTTCGTTCCCGCGCCCGATCCGATATCTTCTACCCATCTTTGAACGCACCGCTCTAAAATTAAAAATAAATTCCATCCCCGGCGGCCATAAAAGTTACGGACACCCCTGGCTGTCCGACCGGAAAGCGGTTTTAATAAAATCAGCCGACCTTTCTGAATATCAGTCAAAACTGAAAAAAGCATTTGTTATTGTCGATACCGAAGAAAGAAAAACTATAATCACTGAACAGATTAATCAATTAACCAAACAATATGCCTGGATGGTCCAGGAACCGGCCCTGCTGAATGAAGTTACCAATCTGGTGGAGTATCCGGCGGTCCAGGTCTGTAATTTTGACGAGAAATACCTGATTTTACCGGAAGCGGTGCTAACCACCGCGATGAAAACCCACCAACTGTTTTTTCCGGTCCGCGACCTGCGCGGCATCATCAGGACCGCCGGGGCGGCGGCCATGCTGATC
>CAKKQI010000312.1:1248-3674 GCA_919901895.1 Candidatus Brocadiaceae bacterium
AAAATTTCTGGTGGTGACTAATAATAATCCGAAGAAAGACCGGTTAACCCCGCCAAAGGCAGGGTTAATCCAAGAAGGCAATGAACGGGTTCTTAAGGCGCGGCTGGCCGACGCCCTATTTTTCTGGGAACAGGATAAAAAACAACCGCTATTCAGCCGGAAAGAAAAATTAAAAAATATTACGTTTTTAGGAACGCTCGGTTCGTTTTACGAAAAGACAGAACGGCTAAAAACACTGGGTAAATTTATCGCGGAGGAATCGGGACTGGTTTACCCCGCTGAGGCGGTGGTTGATACCGGCGTGGTTCAGGACACGGTTCGGGCGGCGGAATTATGTAAAACCGACTTGCTGACCGAGATGGTTTACGAATTTCCGGAACTGCAGGGTCTGATGGGTTATGAATACGCCCGGCAACAACATGAACCCAAAAACGTGGCTTTAGCCATCAAAGAACACTATCTACCGCGCTTTGCCGGTGACGGCTTACCAACCTCAAGGCCAGGTATTTTCCTTTCACTGGCTGAAAAATTTGATAACCTAACCGCCTGTTTTGTCTTAAATATGGTTCCCAGCGGCTCCCAGGACCCTTACGCCCTGCGCCGGCAGGCACTGGGCATCATCCGTATTATTCAAACTAAACAGTTAACCAACCTCTCATTAAATAAAATTATTGATTTTTCTCTCACGCAGATACTGCAAACGATTAAGAATTTGTCCGATAAAGGCAAAATTACTTTAAAAACTGTTGAAGAACACCGGCGTGATATTCTGGCTTTCATAGAAGACCGGTTGGTTCAGTTTTATCTGGAAAATGCCTATCAGATTGATTTAATCCGGGCGGTCTTGAAAACATCCTCCGCCTTAGACGGAACCGGTTTTGACAAAATTCCCGAATGCACGATGCGGCTGAATGCGTTAAGAGAACTTTCCCGCCAACCGCTCTGGCCCCAACTCGTGGAGTTGGTGGAAAGAACTTACAACATCGGCAAAAAAGCGTCCGTCGCCGGGGAGGTTAATCCGGACTTGTTAAAAGAGCCGGAAGAAAAAGAGGTTTGGGAGATTTACCAGCAGAATAAAGACAAAATCCAGGAATTGATTGAACAGCGAAATTACCTGGAGGCGTCAACTCTATATGCCGGTGTTTTTGCCGAACCGGTCCATAAGTTCTTTGACAAGGTTTATGTCAATGTGGAAGACGAAACCTTGCGAAATAATCGTATCTTGCTCATGACAAAAATCAATCTACTTTATTCCGCCCGGATTGCCAAACTATTCCTGCTCGCTGTGAAATGAGCAAGAAAAATCATAATCTATTCGCCTTATTTTAAGATTTATTGCAGTGAATTGAATGTTTCGTTGTCTTATAATAAGAGTCCGTGAATATGAAGCAAGGTCTCCCTGACAATCAATTAGTCCATCAGGTATTAAAAGGTAATCATGAGGCATTCGTATCTCCTCCAATGTTTATTAGAGTTTTTTGTAATTATTTAGCCGTCTGAAGTCCCTTCTGGTAGCGTCGGGTTTTACGAAGCGACAGTCCCCCGATATTACATCGCGGGATAAACTCCGTCCCGACCTAATCGGGATGCCCGACCCCGCCTAGGCGGGGTGAATAAGGGTAGGTTTCCCGCTGGAAGCGGGACTTAAACCGTGAGACGAAAGCAAGGGCTTTTCCGCCTAAGGCGGACTACCCCATCTCATTCGGCTAAATAATTACAGTTTTTTTTTTAACCATTGCCAAAGATTTAATTTAGTCCCGCCTTGGCGGGATTAGCAGACGGATTACCATCAAAAAAATATTTTTCAAAAAAAATATTTTTTCCCTTGACATTTGCTTCAGGTAGTGTATAATATAAAGTGTAAGTTACGAATAGTAAACATACATTAAGGGGGTTTCCGGCCAGGCCGACAAAAATGTAATTATAACCCCTCTCCGGAGCCCTTGGGTTATTTTGATCCTGCTTTGCGGGACATAATCCAAGGCTCTGCTATCATCCCCCCGATGTTCATCGGGGGGTTTTTTATTAGAAGCGGTTTCATAAGGTCTTTACAGATAATATCAACGAGCCCCGCTAAAGCGGGACTCGTTGTCTACCGCACGAATTCAGGGTAGACAACGACCTTTACGGTCGTTGACAGGACTTATGAAACTACTTGTAGTTTGTTTTTTATTGACAATAAAATAAAATATGGTTAAATTTAGGTATGCAATGCCCAGGGCAGGATAAATCATTCTGGAAACCTGAAAATATTTTTGAAGTGGCTTGCCCGAAATGCCAAGCCAAGGTTGAATTCTGGAAAGACGATGTTTTCCGCCGTTGCCGTCAGTGCGGACACCGTTTTCGCAACCCCCATTTAGACCTGGGTTGCGCGGAATGGTGCAAGTATGCGGAATATTGCCTGGGACGGGACCTTAAATCCATCC
>CAKKQI010000313.1 GCA_919901895.1 Candidatus Brocadiaceae bacterium
CGTTTTAAATGGGCATCCGCATTATCCTCGCCGGTGTTGTTATGCCGGTACTGGGTAACCGGTTCGTGCGGGGCCAGTTCTTCCAACCACTTTTCATAATCATGGTGCAAGCCGGGTTCGTCATCATTGATAAAAACTGAAGCGGTAATATGCATCGCATTAACCAGTGCTAAACCTTCCTTAACGCCGCTTTCTTTCAAGCAATCTTTGACCTGGGAGGTAATATTAATAAACGCCCGGCGGGTCGTGATATTAAACCAGAGTTCTTTGCGGTAAGTTTTCATATAAGCCATTATAATAATTTATTATTACATTTCAAATATCTCTTGATATTTTTTATGAATTATTTTATTGACAGTAAAATAAGATTAGGTAAAATTAAACGACAGATAAATCACTTTCGGCAATTTATACGGACTTATGAAAATGTTAAAGTATTTTTGGCTGTTGCTATTGTTAATACCTCTGGCCTGTTTTTTGCCATCAGAGTCTGAAACGGTTAATCAGACGGATACACCAGCGGTTGACCGGCCGGCCATTCAATCGGTCAATCTTAAACAACACCTTGATTATCTGTCCGCACCGGAGCGAAGAGGGCGCGCGCCCGGCACACCGGCCGGGCAGGCCTCGGCTCAATATATCGTGAACAAGTTTAAAGAGTATGGTTTAAAACCAGGTGGAGCCAATGGCGATTATCTTCAACCGTTTGATATCAAAATGCTGAAATTGGGTGAAAATAATTCGTTAAGTTTTAAAATAGGGGGTACGACTAAATCGTTAAAAATCGGAGTTGATTTTTTACCGCTTAATTTTTCGGCTGGCCGAATGCTTGCCGACATCCTACTGGTTGAGGCCGGTTTCGGTATTACCGCCCCGGAATTTCAATACGATGATTACCGGAATAAAGAGGTTAAAGATAAAGTGGTTTTGATAATGAGCGGGTTACCGGAGTCAATCCTGATTACCAATACCAGATATTCGGATCTCGGCGTGAGAGTGCTCAATGCCCAGCAGCGCGGGGCAAAAGGGGTGATTATTCTTTTGACAGCCGACCCTAAAACCGTTGGTAAAATTGTTTCCGAAAACGCGGTCTGGGAAAACCATCTGCCCGAACCGATTACCAAACGGCTTAATTCGCCGGAAGCCAAGCAAAAACACCTGACCTCTCGTTCAATGACCCTTTCCGCCCAATCACGCTTGAATCAACCTAAAATACCGATTACTATTCCGGTCGTCCTGATTACTAATCCGGAAATAGTTGAGGTTTTATCAAAATCATCTGCTGGCGATGACCTGGTTTCTTTACAGACTGATATCGCCGATGAGGTTGTTTATCATACGGAAAATGTTATCGGTATTCTATCCGGGGCAGAGCCGGAAGCGGTGATTCTCGGAGCGCATTATGACCATCTGGGTGTTGATGCGGACGGTGATATTTTTCCGGGGGCGAATGATAATGCTTCCGGCGTGGCCGGTTTGTTGGAACTGGTTCGTGCTTGTCGTGAGCCCTTACAGGGTAAACTTAGCGAATCTATTCCGGCTAAGACAAAACAAAAACGCACGTTGGTTTTTATTGCCTTTGGCGGTGAAGAACTCGGGCTTTATGGCTCTCGCTATTATACCGAACATCCGGTTGTCCCGCTAAATCAAACGGTTGCCATGCTTAATATGGATATGATCGCCGTTCCTAAAGAATTAAATCAGATGTATTTGATTGGCGGATTATTCAACCCCGAACTGGCTCAGGCGGTTAAGGAAGAAAACAAGAATATCGGATTAACCATTAAAGACAACATTGATTTTGTTTTTAAATTCGGGAGCGACCACTATTCTTTTCACCAGAAAAAAGTTCCGTCTATTGATTTTACGACCGGTCCTTTTGGAGCGGAACATACGGTGCAGGATACGTCGGATAAGGTTCAGCCGGAGATGGCTAAGAAAATAATAGAGTTAGTTCTGGCGACGGCGTTACGGATTGCTGATTCCGATTTGCATTTTCCCGAACCCAAAAATATAGAAGTGCCTTTTCCGACCGGCGGGAAGCATCCGGGCGCTCCAATGCCGGTTGATAAAAATAAGTCACATTAGGTATTCTGGTCGGTTATCCTTCAGGAAATTATAGTGATACTTTACTTCCCAGATGTCCATCGGGACGGTTTGGGGTTCCCCGAATTCCGATCTGGTTATTTGTTATTCTGATTGGTTTGAGTTATTTATCTCTTTAAACAATAACTCAACAAGTTGTTTAGCGGTTTGCCGGAGAACTCTTTCGGCAAGCGAACTCGTATCCAATCCCCCGACGAAATCGGTATATTCATAGGTGAATTCCTCCGGGGTTTCTACTGATACTGATGAGGTTGAAAACAAGGTTTTTTC
>CAKKQI010000314.1 GCA_919901895.1 Candidatus Brocadiaceae bacterium
ATTTTTAGAAATATTTTTAAATTGTTTCAGGCAACCGGAATGATTAAAAATAGAGGCGTTAATTTTATCACGGCCGAAAGAAGCCGGGGTATTCAGGACGATATAATCAAGTTTTTTATTTTTTAATTTTTTAAGGGCATTCGGCAAGAAATTTTCTGTTTCCAGGGCAAAACCGATTACGATCCGCTTGTCCCGGCAAAGGCGGGAGCGGTCTTTAACGCGGGCCACTTCCTTAAGGATATCGGGATTACGCACCAGTTTGAGCGTTAATGTTTTTTTATTTTTTTTAATCTTATGTTTAAATGTTTGTTTGGAACGGTAATCGCTGACCGCGGCGGCCATAATCAGGCAATCTGATTTCATAAAATAACGCAGGACTTCTTTTCGCATTTCCCGGCTGGTAGTAACGTTGATTACTTTAGTGCGCGTCCCGATATTATCGGGGCGCGTCGGAACGGCGAGATTAACGGGGCCGGTAATTAACACGGTTTTATGTTGGCGTTGTTGGGCGGCCCGGGCCAGGGCGAATCCCATTTTACCGGATGAAGGATTAGAAATATAACGCACCGCATCAATATATTCCCGGGTCGGTCCGGCCGTAATCAATATCCGCATAAAGCAGTTATTTTTTTCTACTTTTTAAAATCGATTCAATCGCCGCAATAATTTTATCCGGCGCGGCCATCCGTCCCGGTCCTGTTTTACCGCAGGCCAGATAACCTTCTTCCGGTTCAATGATAGTATAGCCGGATTTTTTTAATTTTTTTACATTTTCCTGCACAATGGGGTTCCGGTACATATTCGCATTCATTGCGGGCGCCACCAGAACCGGCGCTTTCACTACCATTATGATGGTCGAAAGCAGGTCGTCGGCAATACCATGGGCGATTTTACCGATAATGTTAGCCGTGGCCGGCGCAATCACGACCAAATCAGTTTTTTCCGCCAGCGAGATATGTTGGGGATCATATGATTCCTCGGCCTCAAATAAGCCGACGTAGACCCGATTATGAGAAAGGGTTTGAAAAGTAAGGGGGGTGATAAATCTGGTAGCTGATTCGGTCATTACCACCGTAACGCAAGCGTTTTGTTGATGTAAATAGGAAACAATTTCGGCTGACTTATAAGCCGCAATCCCGCCCGTTACCCCAATAATAATTTGTCTGGATTTAATCATTTTTTTCTTTCGGTTTCGGGGGGTCGCTTTGCAATTTATTTTCCATAATTTCAGTCATAACCGATTCCAATAAAGAGTGATAATTATGAGACCACGGCGATTTTAAACCCAGCCGGCCTATTTCTCTTAACCTTTTCTGAATCAAAACAACCAGGTCAAACCGCCCGCCCAGTTTATTGGTTAATATTTCAACTTTAGATTCCTTCATTGTTTTAACTCCTGTATCCTGCCTTTCCGTCCCGTTGCCGGGCGCTGGGTTAGCGGGATAAAAAAATGTTTTTTTAAAATAGATTTAATTTTGTCAACCGTGTCATCAAATTTGTCATTAACTACCTGGAAATCATATTCGTTCCCGGATTGCATTTCTTCCGTGGCCTGCCGGAGCCGTTTAGCCAGGCTGGTTTGTTCCGACTTGTCCCGCCAAAGGCGGGATGAATGCGTGAGGCCGGAATCTCCGCGTTTTTCCAGCCGTTCTTTTAAGATTTCTAAAGAAGGCGGGCGGATAAAAACAAAGAGGCCCTGATAACCGAGTTTTTTTAATGACCGGGTCCCGTTAAGATCAATTCGTAATAACGGGTAACAACCCGTCAGCCAGATATCCTCAATTGATTTTTTAGGCGTACCGTAGTAAGCATTAAAAAGTTTGACATATTCCACAAAATACTGTTTTTTGATGCCTGATTCAAACGTCATTTTGTTCATAAAATGATAATCGTGTCCGTCAACCTCACCGGTCCGCGGGGGGCGGGTGGTGGCGGTTACGCATAATTTAATCCGGCGTTCTTTTTTTACCAGTTCGGCGCAAAGCGTGGTTTTTCCGGCACCTGATGGGCCTGAGATAACAATGATTCTTTCATCCATTATTCTATATTCTGTACCTGTTCTTTAATTTTTTCGACAGAGTTTTTTAATTCAACCGCCTGTAACGAAATCCGGGTATCATTTGATTTGGAGGCAATGGTGTTTACCTCTCTTAATATTTCCTGGGTTAAGAAATCAAGTTTTTTGCCGACGGGAGAGGATGTTTCCAGTGAATGCTGGAATTCATTTAGGTGTGATTTAAGCCGGTGAATTTCCTCGGTAATATCGGACCGCTGGGCGAAAAAGGCGATCTCGCGGGCCAGGTCTGATTCCAGGCCCTGGTCCGCATTTACCCGGCTTTTTTCCATGAGTTCCCGCACGCGTTTTTCCAGCGCCCGGGCATAATTTTTAACTACTTCCGGCTGGCGGGACGATGTTTTTTTTAACAAAAAAGACATTTGCTTGATAATCTTTTCCATCTCTTTTTTTAACCGCCGGCCTTCACGTTCGCGCATCAGTAATAAATCCGCCAGGGCCGCCCGGATTGTTTTTTGCGCGGCGGACCAGAGAAAAAAAACCGTTCCTTCTTTTTTCTCGGATGCTTCCAGCACCCCGGGTAAATTTAACAGAGTGCTTAAGGAGATATCTTCGCTGATATTTAAGGAACGCTTCAGGTTTTGCAGTTTTTGATAATAATGACGGAGCAGGCGATGGTTAAATTTAAACCCCTGGCCGGAATCGGCCTGTTCGATCCGGACGGTCAGGTTAACCGTTCCCCGGTTGATCGCCTGCTGGACTTCCTTTTCAATAAAACGTTCAAAAGGTATCAGCGATTCTGGAATATTAATTTTCAGGTTTAAAAACCGGTGGTTAACAGTTCGGATTTCTGTTTTAATCAACAGATTTTTTCGTTTTAGGTCAGCCGAGCCGTAACCGGTCATACTTTTGAACCCCGTATTAGTCTGGTCGGTTGTCCGTCGAGTAATGGAAGTTAACTTTTCTGGCTTCATAAAAATTTATTTTTTATAGTAAGTTACGGGGTAAACATAGCTTTATATTTTTACTTCAATCCCCGTGAGCCGGGTTTGACCAGTGGAATCTTTCCGGCCCGGCACAAAGGGCAATCAGCCGCTTGATAGAGGGGTGGAGTAATTTTAACCAGGGTCTTTAATTTAAGGCCGAATAATTTATTGCGGCTGGTGCCGCTACGGTTAACCAGTGCGGCAATTCCGACCACCTGTCCGCCGGTCTCTTTAATTACAGAGGCCGTTTCTTTAACCGACCCGCCGGTCGTAATAACATCTTCAACTACGAG
>CAKKQI010000315.1 GCA_919901895.1 Candidatus Brocadiaceae bacterium
ATACACCGTTAGGATACACTCATTTTTCTCTATCCACAACTTTTGATTATATCTCGGAGTTAGATGAAGGGAAGTTTCTTATCAGAGGAGAAGTAGGTAGATTAATCCGTGTCTGTAAGCGCAGGGCCAAGTCAAGAAAAGCCGGAGTAAGGGACTGGTTAATCATACACCTGGCTTTATCCACTGGCTTGAGAGTCCATGAAATAACAGATTTGAAATGCGGCGATATCCTGATAGCGAACGAACGGGCATCATTGATAGTCAGGAATGGCAAAGGTGGAAAAAGACGGATAGTCAGGTTTAATGGAGAGTTTAAAAAACACTTAAAGGATTACCTTGCTTGGAAGAAGGCGAATAACGAAGGGATTAACCCCGAAGACCCGCTTATTAAATCCAGCAATACAGGAGGGCATTTAAGCAAGAGGGCTGTTCAGCGCGCTTTTGAACGATGTTCAAAAATGGCTGGTATAGACACTAAACATTGTTTTCATCACCTGAGACATACCTACGCCAGTCACCTTTACAAGGCGAGTGACTATAATTTGCGAATGGTTCAGAAACAACTTGGGCATTCGAGCATCAAGACCACGCAGGTTTACGCTGATGTGTTTGACGAAGAGTTAGACCGGGCGCTGGAGAGGTTGTATATGAGCTGAAATTTTATGAGGAAAACGAGAATATCAAGATTTGTTTAGCCCCTTTTTTTTATTGGAGACGACAATGTTTCGTTTAGAAAAGATTATAATTATCGGCGTAATTTTAACCCTCATCGGAACAGTTTTATTCTTGCAATTTGTTCTACACTCTGCTAAAGATAACACTATTAATTCCATTAACAGCCAAAATCAAGAACCTGTCTGCCAGTCAGACAGGGATGCTGCCGGCCGGCCGAAACCCCTGCCCGGTCAGGCCAGAACCACTCCGGTAAAAGACCAGACCGTGAATTTTTCCCGGCCATCTTCTATCACGGATAACCAACTTTCTCCAATCGCTCTTGAGACCGGTGAGAAAATCCGGAACCTGACTAAAGGTAGTGATGTTAAGGATATTATTAAAAACATCAATCATTTGTCAGACCTGGAACTTGCCCAGTTGATTGCCTCGTTTTCACTGCAAGATATCTCAAAACTTTCCGGACAGATTTCAAAAGAGCAGATTAGAGAAATTATTCAATCAGTTCCTGAAGAAAGGATTTACCGACTGACCGGTTTTATCGGCATTTCTCAGGACGATATCGAGGTGGAATCCTTAGATAGTTTCACGATTGGTTTAATTCAGATTGCTGATAAAGAAACCCGGTTTGTTAAGGGTAGTGAACCGATTTATTTTTCTGCCGCGGTCAAGCCGGACAATACTCCCGAGGCGGTTCAATCAAATTTTACCACCGAGACCGCTAAAATATATGCCTGTTTTGGCGGCCAGGGCACTTTAACCGGGCTTAGAAAAGTGATGGTTCGTTGGATAAATAAATCAACCGGCGAGCTGATATTTGTCGGCGCCCGGACCATCAGTCCCGATAAACTTTACAACTATGTCTCGGCCAACAATACCCAAAACTGGCCAAAGGGCACCTATCAGGTCCAGTTGTTCAAAATCAGCAGTTCCCTTGAGTGCATCGCTCAAGGAACTTATCAAATAGAATAAACCCCTTTTTAAGTGGAGGAAATATGGGAAAATTATTGAGAAATACGGTGGCTTATCTGGTACTGGGCCTGATGTCGATCAATCTCACCAGTTGTGCGGGCTGGTGGATAGCCGGTGGTCTGGCGGCCGTCGGTATCTATGTCTCCAGCAGTGGCGATGACGACGATGATACACCAGCCGCTACCGCGGCCGGGCAAAGTGTCATTGGCGGAATGGTCTTCCAGCAGACCTCTGATAATAATATGGTCCCGGCCGGCGGCTCAACCGTAACGGCTGAATGGACCGAAGAATCATCCACTCAATCCCTGTTTTCCCAATATGTCACACCCAAATCCAAGGCAACCAAAACCGACTCGGATGGTTCTTATCAGATTAGCGGCGTCCCCCAGAATAAACAGGTTAAGATAACGATTACTAATCCCGATACCACCCAATCAATCCAAAACCTGACCACTTCGGAAGACTCACATTCCGTCTCAAGCATTCTGAAAGGCAAGGGCAAAAAGATTGGCCTGATTAAAAAATCTCAAGACAGCGTCTTAAATACCTTTGACGATACCTCAATGCCCGGATGCCAGATTTCTATCCCAACCGGGGCTGTAACAAACGATGTGGACAATGTCTCTTTAATCCCCACGCACCAGGCCGAGAATTTACCGCCGTTACCGGATGGTTATGCCTTTTTAGCCGGTGCAGATTTTAAGGCCCCCTCATCTGTTACCTTTGCCTCAGGTAAAGAAGCCACGCCATACATTATATTACCATCTCACCTCAAGGCCGAAGACCTTTCCACCAGTGATATTAAACTGATGGAGTTCATTGACGGTAACTGGGTCATTACGACACCATCTGGTGAAGGCAAGATATTTACTACCGGTACCTGGGCGGGTTATTTAGGTCCGGATGATACCACGCCGGCTAAACTCAAAGGCCTGCGTCCCTGGTGCTGGGTGGTGGTTCAGCCCGCCCTGGCCCAGATTTCCGGCACAGTCCGGGATAATTCCGGTAATCCGATTAAAGGCGCCTTTGTCTTTGGCGGTGGTTCAACGACAAATAGCAAATCCGACGGCACTTATATGCTGAAGAATGTCTCGGTTATCAAACCAAATACCCTGATGGCCATAAATGCGATGGCTAAAAATTATCAGCCGGCCTATCAATTCGTCAGTGTCTCGCCCGGCGCCGCGGTCAACAATGTAGACTTCGCCCTTGAGCCGGTCTCGCAGTTAGGTGAGGTCTACGGCAAGGTCACTAATGCGGCTGACGCCTCAGCCATCTATGGGGCAATGGTTACGCTCCAGACCAATCCGGGTATCAGGGGGATGAAATACGATAATAAAACTACACCCACCGACTTGACCGATGATACCTTTTATGTGATTCCGCCACCAGGCGTAACCATCACCCAGTATAAATGGATTCTGGTCCTGCCTTCCGGTCAAAAATTTAACTCGGCCATAGAAAATGGCTCTTCAGTTGTCTTAAACCAGTTAGCCACTGAAGCCACCAATGCCGGTTATTCCCTCAACATCGGCGCCTATAAAGTAGAACTGGAAATTACCTACAGTGGCGGCAAGAAAGGCCTGGTTTCGGGTGGTTTTCTGGTCAAGCAATCCGGGTTTATTAATTACATTGCTGATGTCAGATTACCCGTAAGCATTCAAGACCAGTTAACGCTCAAGTCGGTTACAGATAGTTTAGGAAACTATCGCTTTGTTAATCTGCCGACCGGTGAAACCTTTAACGGCTGGGCAAAGGCCGATGGTTTTATTACCTCTAATCCGGTGCAAATCCCGGCCTTAGGGGCGGGTGAGAAGCGGGAACAAAACTTCAGTCTTGCTGCGGTCACGACCGATACCACCCCGCCCAGCCAGCCCGTCATTACCGGCACGGCCCAGAGCGCCTTTGCTATCCTCTTGACCTGGGGCGCCTCAACAGACAATGTCGGTATAGATTATTACCGGGTCTATCGCAATGGCATTGAGATTGGCAAGACCACCGGAACATCTTATCTTGATTCCGGTCTCAGCCCAAGCACTACCTATCAATACATTATCGGCGCATTTGACAAGGCGGATAACTCGGCCCTGAGCAGTTCTATTAATGTAACCACCCCAAGCGATGTTACCGATACCACTCCGCCCAGCAATCCGAGTAATCTTTCAGCCAGCGTGATTAATTCCAACCAGATAAACCTTTCCTGGTTTGCCTCAAGCGATGATGTTGGTGTTACCGGTTATAAGGTCTATCGGGATAGTGTTCAGATAAATACCACGAATACCACAAACTATGCGGATACCGGTCTTTCTGCCTCTACAATGTATGAATATAAATTGAAGGCATACGATGCCGCGGGTAATATCTCCGGCTTCAGCACGGCGGTAACGACCACGACCTCAGCCGCGGCAGATACCACCCCGCCCACGGTGCCGGCCAATCTCACGGCCGTCGCATTAAGTTCCGGAAGTATCGGGCTTACCTGGACTGGCTCAACGGATGCGGTCGGTGTTACCGGCTACAAGATCTATCGGGGCGGTGTTTATATTACCTCAGTAGGCAGTAATTCACATACGGACAGCGGGCTTTCGGCCTCCACTAATTATACTTATAATGTGGCGGCCTATGACGCGGCCGGGAACACCTCGGCACAAAGTTCGCCTGCCAACGCCACGACCCAGGCACCGAGTGGTAATTTAGTCGCCCACTGGAAGTTTGACGAGACCGCCGGGACGACTGCCGCAGACGCATCCGGCAACGCTAACAACGGCACCGTCTATGGCACTACATGGTCAGGGGGGACGCTCTCGTTTGACGGAACGGATGATTATGTAAATATGGGAGATGTAACTTTCTTGGATAGTGCAACTAATTGTACCATTGAATGTTGGTTTAAGGCAGATGTTTTACCAGACATATCCGAAGGCTCACAAAAACAAATCATAGGCAAAATGAAGGATGATAATGGAGATGTAAACACTTTTAAGATACTCTTGGATGGTACGTCTGGGACTCCTAAATTTAGGGGGAAATGGGTGTTTTCGGATGATACATATATTAATCTTCTTGGTTCTAGTAATCCTGCAGCGGGAACGTGGTACCATATTGTTTTTGTTTTGGATGGTTCGTCTGGTTCAAAACTTTATATTAATGGTGTGTTAGACGGGCAGGATAATACTTATGTGGGCAAAGCACTTAAAAATTCCTCGGCTAGCTTAATGGTAGGAAGAAGAAGCGATATAAATGTTGAACCCAAGTGGTTTGATGGATTGATAGACTGTTCCGTTTCTGAGCCTTTTGAAATTTTTTAAGAGAAGCAATGTTGCAACTCAA
>CAKKQI010000316.1 GCA_919901895.1 Candidatus Brocadiaceae bacterium
TACCGCCAGATTAAGTTTCGCCAACCCTTCTTTCTCACTGGCAAAAATAATCCTGGTAATAACATCGTCTCCGTGACTGATTTGCTTGTTAAACGTTCCTTTAGTACCCAAGGTTTGTTCGTTCACCAGGTCAACCAGATGGGCGACTACCGTTGTGGTGCCGATATCCACTGCGACGCCGTAATTTTTAGCGGACGTATTACCACCTTCAAATAAAATAAGTTCGGTAGTCCCGTTTCGTTTCCCGAAAGTAACGGTTACTTCCCAATTATGGTCGCGCAGGAGTCGTCCCAATTTTTTAATATTAGCCAATCCGGTTTGGACCGGCGAAAGTTCGTAATGGTGGATTCGTTTCAGTTCGCGGTAAATCCGTTCCAGATCG
Source organism: Candidatus Brocadiaceae bacterium (assembly GCA_919901895.1). Lineage (GTDB taxonomy): Bacteria > Planctomycetota > MHYJ01 > JACQXL01 > CAKKQI01 > CAKKQI01. The sequence continues at coordinate 383 of CAKKQI010000316.1, forward strand.
CTGAGCGCGTCCTGTAAGGTAGGCGGCGGTAATTTCAAAAATACTTTGGTCGCCAGCGGGCTGTGGTGAAATATTTTTTCTTCGATCAAGTCGCCGGACTGAATAGTCTCAACGATGCTGTAAATATCAAGTCCGGAAGACGAGGTCGCCGGCGTTTTTTTGCCATCTAAAAGAATGGACTCAATTCCGGCTCGGGACTCCGGCGGAATAGCCACTTCAATATCTTCAAATACCTTGGCTTCGCATCCTAAAACAAAACCTTCATCCTTTTCTTCCGGGTTTAGCAAACCGGTTGGTTCGGTCTGGACTGTTCCTTTTCTAACAATCACCCGGCATTTCCCGCAGACGCCGTCTCCACCACAGACACTCTGAATATAAATACCTAACTCTTTAGCCGCTTCCAGAATGGTGGTACCTTTTACTACGGCGATAGTTTTATTATCAGGGAAAAAAGTTATATTGGCTTTATTCATCAATTGTTAAAATTAACCATGTAACTCAAGACTTTAGTCTTGAGTCTTAAGTCGTTCTCATTTAACCAAAAATCACAATAAAATTAAAGAAAAATAAGATGTCATTTATACGATTAGAACTTCAATCAAATCTACTTGACCGAATAAAAAAATAAAAGTATACTTCCTGTAACAACAACCGGCCGAAAAACAAGAAGAGCAAAGATCTGATGTTAAAAAACAATAAAAGCGACTTGCCCGCCGAAGAGGCGGAATGGAAACACCCTGGCGGCAAGTTAGCGGCCCTTGGTGCGGATAAACTGACTGATGCGGTATACTGCCCCCCTGAGAAGTGAGACATTTTGGTAAGATAGTCTTCTGACGAT
>CAKKQI010000317.1 GCA_919901895.1 Candidatus Brocadiaceae bacterium
TGCCGCCTTTGGCGTCGCCTATAGCGAACCTCGCCCAGACGGGCGGGAGCCTCGCCCTTGTGGGCGGGCCGCCTGTGGCGAGCCTCGCCCTTGTGGGCGGGAGGCGGCGGATTCTATTTTGTTTCCAGTCCGAATCCCTGTTTCTTGGCTTCTTCAAAGGCCTTCATCGCATTTTCAAATTGCGCCTTGGCTTTTTCATCATTAGCCGCATCGCGTTTCTTCTTGAGGTCTGCAATATTGGCATCGCAGGTTTCTTCATAGGTCTTTTCAATCGAACTCTGGGGTACATTGGCGAGGAGATAGACCAGGTAGTAACTTTCTTTGAATTTAGGATTTTCCCATTTTTCGCTGTACCATTCTTTAGATTTAACGCGGGTGGCAAAGGCCTGGGCGAGTTGTTCTTCAAAGTTCCGCGCGGCTTTGGTCGGGTCAACAATTTCGGAAGATAGTCCATATGATGTGGAGATTCTTTGGAACTTTTCCTGAACCATGGTGCCGATATATTTAACGACATTAGCCGTTGCGTGGCGCTGGGCATCATCGCGGCCATCTTTTTCCATTGCAAATTTACCGGAGAGACCGACAAAGAAAAGTTTACCTTCCTGCGTATCCGGTTCACTCACGGTCCAACCCGGCCTTTGTTGATGAGACGACCAGATTAGTTTTTCAGCCAGTTGGGGGGCCGGTTCAATCGGCGCCGGTTCCGGTTTTTTTACTTCTTTAGTGGACGGACAAGCCGTTAATCCCACCGTGATCATCGCCGTTATCAGCACGATCCCGACATACTTCTTCATGTTTTCCTCCTATTTTAACAACAGACCCGCGGAGAGACAAGGTCTCTTCAGGCGGGACAAAACAGTTTAATGCGACTTAACCATCTTTATCTCGACTCATCATTCCCAGGCGGCCCGCCTGTGGCGAGGTTCGCCCTTGAGGGCGACCCGCCTGTGGCGAGGCTCGTTCCTATGGGCGGCCAGTAACTAAAAAATACCTCCTTTTCGTTTTGTTTGTAGCCGCCGAGATTAAAAACTGGGTGCAAATTCGTTGATTGGCTAAAACCTACCTTATCTTGTAACTCAACTCCGCCTCAGGCGGAATAGAGTTGAGTCGGAATCAAAACTATCGCCAAAGGCGATCCGCCTATGGCGGAAAGTTTTGAGTTACACGCTCCGCCTCAGTTGCAACTGAGCGGACCACGCTTTACCCTTGTATTTAATTATAATTCTTCCGGAAAGTCAATAAAAATTTTCAATATTTTTTTATGGATTAGATGCGCTAATTTAACCGGGGTTTTATTTGACCAGAGCCAAGGGAAATGTTATATTAAAATATGAAAAATTACGAGATGATTTCGCATACGGCTGATATCGGAATCCTGGTCCGGGGTAAAGATTTAAAATCACTTTTTACCAATGCCGGCGAGGCGTTGATTGATATTTTAACCGACCGTAGAAAAATCGCGTTGAAAGAGACCATTAATATTACGGTCAATGCCGAGCGGCTGGATGACCTGATGAATTACTGGTTGAGCGAATTGCTGCAACATCTTACGGTTAAGGGGAAATTATTAACGCGTTTTGAGATTGATTCGATTTCCGAAAATAAAATCGTGGCGCGGGTTCAGGGCGAGCCGTATGACGAAAAAAAACATCAGATTAAAACAGAAATCAAGGCGGTTACGTTTCATGATTTATTCGTGAGGCAGGAAAATAATCGTTGGGTGGCGCAGGTGATTTTTGATGTCTAATGGTTCGGCTTCGCAGTTCGGCCCTGAGGAGTTCGGCTGAGGCTCACTCGAAGCCCTCACTGCCGAAGGGCTCACCATACTGAGCGGTTCGGCGTTGCAGTTCGGCCCTGAGCTCACTGCCGAAGGGCTCACCGCCCCGAGCTTGCCGAGGGGCCTGCCGAAGTAATGATGACGCAGATTATAAATAGGTTATACGGATTAACCGGTTAATAAATAATTATGGGTGAAGTTCAATTTAAAAAGGTGAGCGATTATCTCTGGGAAATGCCGCCGGCTGGTTGTATGACCGTCCCGGGCCGGATTTACGCCAGCGATAAATTAATGGAAGCGGTCCGGTCTGAAAAGAGCCAGGACCAGGTGGCTAACGTGGCTTGTTTGCCGGGCATTATTAAATATTCATTGGCGATGCCGGATATCCACTGGGGATACGGGTTTCCGATCGGCGGGGTGGCGGCTTTTGATGTGCAAACCGGCATAGTTTCACCGGGTGGGGTGGGGTATGATATCAACTGCGGCGTGCGGTTGATGCGGACCAATCTTTTTTTGAAAGATATCCAGGGAAAAATAGAAGACATTGTTCGTCATCTTTATAGTGTCATTCCAACCGGGGTGGGGTCTTCCGGTGCGATCGAAAAAATTTCCCGTGCCGAAGAACGAGAATTAGTGGTGAAAGGAGCTCGTTGGGCGGTGGAGCGTGGGTACGGTAAATCGGCCGATTTAAAACATATTGAAGACGGTGGTTGCATCTCTTTGGCCGACCCGTCTTTTATCAGCGACCAGGCCCTTCAGCGCGGATTGGCCCAGGTGGGAACGCTCGGTTCCGGCAACCATTTCCTGGAAATCGGGAAAGTAACGGAGATTTACCGTCCGGAAATTGCCGACGTATTTGATTTGCAGGTTGATCAAATTATAATGATGATTCACACCGGTTCACGGGGGTTCGGTTATCAGATTTGCGATGATTACGTTAAAAAACTTCTTAAAGCGGCCGGACGGTACGGGATTAATCTGCCGGACCGGCAGCTGGCTTGCGCGCCGGTGAACTCGCCGGAAGGCCAGGAATATTTAGCCACGATGGCCTGTGCGGCTAATTATGCTTGGGTTAACCGGCAGGTGATTATGGCCCTGGCGGAAAAAGCTTTTGCCCGGGCGATGAATCTATCTGAACCGCAACTCGGTTTAGACCTTATTTATGACGTTTGCCATAATATTGCCAAAATTGAAGAACACGAAGTGGACGGGCAAATGATAAAAGTGTGTGTGCATCGCAAGGGTGCGACGCGCGCTTTTCCGCCGCACCACCCGCTGGTGCCGGCTGATTATCAAGAAACCGGACAACCGGTCCTGGTGCCGGGCGATATGGGACGCAGTTCATTTCTTTGTGTCGGAACCGATGAGGCGATGAAACAGACTTTTGGCAGCAGTTGCCACGGGGCCGGCCGGGTGGCCAGCCGGACCCAGATGCTTAAAAAATTAAAAGGGCATAATCTTATCCAAGAACTGGCCGAGCGGGGTGTTTTTGTAATGACTAAAACTCACGACTCGCTGGCCGAAGAAATGCCCGAGGCCTATAAAGATGTAGCCGAAGTTGTTGATGTTATGGAAAAAGCCGGCATCAGCAAAAAAGTGGCTAAATTCAAACCGCTCGGTGTGATTAAAGGATAAAAACTTGTGAAACAAATTTTTATAGATGAGACAAGAAAGTAAAAAGATGGAAGTTAAAATAACAGGAGAGAAAATAATGAATAAGGAAAAGAAAAAACAGAATATTTTTCTTAAGGGTTTTGCCGTAGTCCTACCGACTTTGATTATTATTTTTATCATGAGTTTTGCGATCGGATTTTTGTATAAATATATGGCCGGTCCACTGGGTAAAGGCGTATTAAATTTACTGGATTGGCTACCCAGTCTTGATCTTGCTTCGGCGAAACAAAACCGTTATATTATTAGTGCGATTGGTTTTCCGTTGGCGATTGTTATTGTTTTCTTCATCGGAACTTTCTTTGGCCGTCTTCTGATGAAAGCGCTGGAACAGATGATTTTATACCGATTTCCGATTATCCGTTCTATTTACCCCTATGCCAAACAATTTGCGGAATTGGTTCTGCCGGATGGAACCACCCCGGGACAAATGGAAAAATTTCAGAAGGTGGTGGCGGTGGAATATCCCCGTCCGGGGATTTACCAATTAGGATTTATTACTTCCGAGGGATTAAAGGACCTGAATGACGCGCTGGGCAAAAAGACTGTGACGGTTTTTTTGCCTACTTCCCCGACTCCTTTTACGGGTTGGACGGCTTTTATTTCGGCCGAGCAGCTGATTCATCTTTCACTCACGGTTGAAGAAGCGATTAGAATTATTGTCTCCGGCGGGGTTCTGATTCCGGAGCGTCAGTTAACCGAATGGCGGGAAGATAAAGAAAAATGAGGCGGGATTTTCTTGGAAGGGCTCATTTTTCATTAGGATAAAATTCGTATTCTAAGACTGTCTGGCTTATCAGAACTTCCTGGACTTGACCGGATTCTTCTTTTGCCGTATAGTTAGTTTCCTCAATCCGATTACCCTTGTCGTCATACTTGTAAAGAGATTTGCTTATTAACTTACCGTCGGTGCCATACGAAGCCGATTCAATCTCATTACCCTTGTCATCATATTTGGCAATGCTCTTATACTCTAACTTGCCGTTGACGTCATACCAAGCCTTTTCAATTTGATTACCCTTGTTGTCATACTTGAAAAGCCTCTTTTCGCCTAACTTACCGTCGGCGTTATAATTAGCCCATTCAATCTCATTACTCTTGTCGTCATACTTGTAAAGTTTCTTTTCTTCTAACTTGCCGTCAACGTCATATAAATCTTGTTCAATCTGATTACCCTTGTCGTCATACTTGGAAAGATTCTTAATTATTAACTTACCGTCGGCGTTATACAAAGCCTTTTCAATCTGATTACCCTTGTCGTCATACTTGGAAAGATTCTTGATTTTTAACTTACCGTTGACGTCATACCGAGCCTCTTCAATCTGATTACCCTTGTTGTCATATTTGTAAAGCCACTTGTCTGTTAACTTACCATCGGCGTCATACCAAGCCGATTCAATCCGATTACCCTTGTCGTCATACTTGGGAAGAGACTTGTTTGTTAACTTACCGTCGGCGTTATACTTAGCCCATTCAATCTCATTACCCTTGTCGTCATACTTGGAAATAATCTTCCTGCCAAGCAGCACCTTCTCGTATTTACCGGACTTTTCTGCAAACTCACAGGGCGTTTTCGTTTTCATTTTAAGACCTTCAGGTGTCTTTTCCTTTTTGTCTTTGGCAAAGGCAGGATTAAGCCCGCTCAAAGCAAGGAATAAACCTACCAGCCCCGCTAATACCGGGGCGGTCAGTCTTTTAGGAAATGCCCAAAAATCGTTTCGGTTCATTTTTACTCTCCTTTTTATTAATTATTGGTAATTATTTAGCCGAATGAAGTAAAAAGATGAGTGTTAATAGGTACTTCGTTGATACATAGGTAACAACTTATTTTAATAAAGTATATTTATAGATCATCTGTCAATCTTTTTATTTATCAGGCGATTCTAATTTGTTTACAACTCAAACTCAAATAACCGGGTGAATTCGTTCCGGAGCAAGACCAGTTCCTCTTCAGAAATTTTTAAATCAGGTATTTCATAAATCTGCGGTTCGGCTTTGCAGTTCGGCCCTGAGCTCACTGCCGAAGGGCTCACCGCAGGCTGATTTTCAGATTGTTTGACCGGAAGGCCGGTTTTTTCCATAATTAAAAATTCCTGCCCGTCTTTGTTTTTTGATTCTTTTAACTTCAGGATTTTTTTTCTTAAAAGAATTAAAGAAAACAGGTAAATAACCTTGGGACGGAGTTCCGGTGCCACCGAAGAATTTGCGGCGGGCGGTTGGGTTTCAGTGGTTGAAGATGCTTCGGCTGCCGGTTCCGCCTTAGGCGGAGGGTTGATTAAATTATCAAAAAAACTAACCAGAATTTCTTTAGGGGTTTTCGGCTTATTTTTCAACGCCAGTTTGGATTGCCAGAAAGAAAATGGCTTGTCCTGCCGTAGGAAGGGGGCGTCGGTTTTATGTTCCCAGCAGGGTCGGCAATAATCCTGGCGGGAGAAAATTTCTTCGGCCGTCTTTGAGGTCGACGGCCCCGTCCGCCTTAGGCGGATTATCGGGGCCTGTTTAGATTTTTTGGTTGAAGAGGGCCTGGCTTGTCCCGCCCTTTCTTCCGGAACGGGCTGGGGTTGAACCACTTCCTTTTTTGTAGCCTCTGTTTCAGGCGGGTTGCCCAGGACAAATAATGCAGAAAAATAAGACTCATCAGATTGAAAATTTTTCTGACAGGTCTGGCATTTTTTAGTGCTTTTGATGAATTCCCAATCCATAAAGGTACTCCCGCTTACCAAAGTTGGAATATTTGGAACGATGGAATATTGAAACTTTGTTTTTTCATTAACCCATCATTCCAGTATTCCATTTTTCCATTTTATCTGTTTCCCCACCATTCTTGCCATTCAGGAGCGGTTTGAAATTTTTCACCGGTAATCTGATTAAGAGAATCAATAATAGTTTTAGTTAATTCCTCATCCTGAAACCGAGTGTTGGCAGTCAGGCCTGATGGGGACGGATTATTTAATTGTTTGATTAAATCTTCAACGGCCGCCGGGTTTTTAAGTGTTCCGAGTGCCCGGGCCACACATTGCCGGACAAACGGTTCAGGATCGGACAGTGTTTTTAAAAGAGGGGAAAGACTTTGTTTGTCCGGGAATACCCCAAGAGTCAGCGCCGCCTGGCCGCGCACCTGCCAGTGCGGGCTGGAAGCCAATAATTTTTCTGTTTCCTTAAACCAGATTAAACTTTGATTGGTAAAATCAGGGGCGGCAAAAATTTTTAAAAAAATCAGCGACAGGTCTAACTGATTCTGCCTGATTAATTCCTGGATATCAGAACGGGCGAGTTGGTCCATTTCAACCATCGTCAGAGCCAGTTGTTTTTTTATATCAGGATGAATATTTTTTTGTAAAAGAATAGTTTTTATCGTTGGTAAAGCGGCTGAACCGATAAGATCCAGTTCTTGTCTGACCCGCTTGCATAATTCCGGGTCCCGCTTCAGCGAAACAAACTTGCCGGCTAAGGCCAGCACCATGTTATCAATTGCTTCCGAACCGAGTTTAATTAAATTTTCCCGGGCCTGGGTCCATTCCTGATAGTCGGCCGAGTCAAATTTTGTCAGGTAAAATGAAATTTTACCCTGGCGGGCTAACGATTCCCGGGCCGTTCGGGCGATTGATGGGTTGGCGCTTTCGGTTTCTTTCAAGCGGGTTAAAATAGCCGGGGGTAATGATTTCTCCGACCGCCTCAGTTCACTGCGGGCTTTCGGCCAGTCAAAAGGGTTGTCAGAACTGAATAACAGGAGTTGATTGATGATATGATTTACTGATTTTACATCAGTTAGAATCAGCGGTAAAGGTTCTTTGTTTGCCGGGCCGGAATTATTTTTAGCCGGCCCGCCGCAACCAGCCATTGTAAAATTTATAATCAATATGAAAATTAGAAAGCGATTCATTCGGGTGCATCTCCAATTTCTTGGATCTGGGTGCTTAGGCTGAAGCCTAACACCCAAAAACGAGCGGCGCATCAATTCATTCTGTTAGTTGTGAATTACCTTGAACTTAATTTTAAAAAAACTATACTTTATAGAAGCGGTTTCGTAAGTATATACGCAGGCTACCCATCCGCTTGAGGCGGATCACCTTTGGCGATAGGGTGCGTCCGACTTATGAGACCACTGGTAATAGGCAGATACTTTTTGCCGGATAAGTTGTTTAATAGTATATGTCAAAATGTTTGGAAGTGCAAGATAATCTTATATCTTTTAGAAACTGTCGCTGATGAAATTTTTCTTAAATCCGGAACCTATCAAATTACCGGCGTTTACGGAGCCGCGGCTAATTTTTTCGGCACCTAAAATAAGATAACGGGTGATTAAGTATGCCGCTCTCAGAATTATTAAATCGTTTTACTAAAATCCGCCGGATGACCAGGTTCGTTTTCCTGATGGACGGCCTGTTACGCTGGTTGATTTCACTTTCGTTAGTGGCCATGGCCACATTTATTCTTGACTGGACTGTTCCGGATTTGCCGAGGGGTGTGAGACTATTTTTTTCGGGAGGCACTCTGGTCTTAACCGGTTATATATTTTATCGTTATATTTTTTATCCGCTGCGGGCCAGAATTAAAGATGATGATATTGCTCTTTGCCTGGAACGTATTTATCCGGATCTTAATGACCGTTTAATCAGTTCGGTTCAATTATCCCGTCCAGCCCCGCCTGGGACGGGACAGGATTTTAACTCTCCCGAGTTAATCCAGGTTTTGCTGAATGAAACCATTGGACAGACGCAACCGCTGGATTTTCGTAAGGCGCTTAATTACCAAAGACAAAAAAAAATGGGTATTTTTACGCTGGTGATAATTTTATTGATGGTCACTTATGCTTTTTTTTATCCCGCTTATGCAGATATTTGGTTTAATCGCGTTATGGGCGGCAATCAAACCTGGCCCAAAAAAACATTTTTACAGGTAACCGTGAGTAAAAATCCGGTGGCCAAAGGTGAAAACGTAACGGTGAAAGTGATGACGCTTAAAGGGGCGATTTCTAAAGCCCAACTGTATTATGAATTTGATTCGGGCGAGCCCCGATTATATCGGGGCGAGTCCCGATCCAATCGGGGCGAGCGGAACTACATCCGGATGAAAAAAATAGAGGAGAGGAATGAGTTTGAGTTTGATTTTCTGAGGGTAACCGATTCTTTCCGTTTTCGGATTAAAGGCGGAGATGACCTGACCGACTGGCATCGGGTGGAAGCCCTGACGCCGCCGCGGATTGAAAAGATATCGCTTTCGTACAACTATCCTGATTATACGAAATTACCGGATAGTACTAATGCAGTTGAAGGGTCATCGATCAATGCACCGATTGGGACCGTGGTAGAATTTACCGCTTTCAGCAATATTGAATTAAAATCAGCCCGGTTGATTTTAGGAAACAAGTCCGTTCCTGATAACGTGGCAGGAACAAGTCAGTCAGGAACCAATTTGAAAATCAATTATGATTCCGGGAAAAAACAATGTGCTTTAACCGGCGAGATACCCGTTATCGGTGACGGGTTTTATTTATTTTATCTGGTGGCTGAGAATGGGCTGTCCAATATTGAACCGATTAAATATCTCATTAAAGCAATTATTGATACTGCGCCGGAAATAAAAATTAATGAACCGGTCTATGAACATAAGTATGTTACGCCGCTGGCCACGGTGCCGTTTACGGCGGTCACGGCCGATGACTACGGAATTAATGAAATCAGTTTTAACTATCAATTTATTGCGCCTGATACCCAACCGGTTCAAAAAATAAATTTTAGCCCGGTCCAGAACAATGCCGCTTACGGCAGTTTGAAAATTGAATCGCGCGAGAATCTGGAACTGGCTCAGTGGGGCGCGAAAGAAGGAAACGTGATCAAATATTTTTTGGAGGCCGTTGATAATTGCGCATTTCCCGATACAATCGGGGCAAGCGGCCGGATGCACCGGGCCGCCTCGCATGTTTACCGTTTTACCGTAATCAGCCCTGAACAGATGAAGAAGAAAATAGAAGAGATTGAATTGCGGCTTAAAGAAGAAATAAAAAAAAATAAAGAATTCCAGAGTGATTCAATTGGGAAAACAGAAGATTTTATTAATCTTTTTGCGGATAAAGATAAACTTGAGCCGGCTGAACAGCGCAGTCTGGAAAATGCTGCTTCCGGGCAGCGTCGGATCAGTCAGGGAACAGAGCGAATCCATCGTGAATTCAATGAAATTATCAAAGATATCGTAATTAATAAATTGTGGGATCAAACCACGGTTGATAAATTAAACGGTCTTAGCCAGATTTTGAAGGATATCTCACTGGTGAAATCGCCGGTGGCAGCCCAATTATTTGCCCAGGCCGTTTATAATTCTAATCCTGAACAGCGCCGGCAAAAACTGGGCGAAAGCCGGGAGAAACAAAAAGAAATTTTACAGGACCTGGAAAATATCCTGCTTCAGATGGAAGAATGGGAAGATTACCAGGAAGTCGTGCGCGTCGTGCGCGAACTTATCCAGAAACAGGAACGGGTTATTAAAGGATTAAAAGAATGATTACTGGTGGTGAGTGGAGGCGAATTCATATGAGAAAATATTTCCCGTTCATTTTAATTCTGGGGTCTATTTGGCTGGTTGAGATGGACCCGCCGCTGGTTACGGCTGAGGCCGAAACCAAAAAAGCGCTGGATGACCAAAAGGAAGCCGAACGGGAGTTGAAAAATCTTGAAGCCAAGATGGTCCGAATTGCGGAAAAACTTAAGGAGATCCATCCTTACTACGCGGCCAAACTGCTTCAGGCGCGGGAAATGATGAAAAAAGATTTGCTCCTGGAGGATATCCGGGAAATAGTCGTCTTTCTGGAGAACGGGTTAAGCGGCCAGGCCCTTGATAAAACTAATGAGATAAACGAATCATTAATCCAACTTCTATCTTTCCTGGAAGATAAAATGGATTCAAGGAATGTGGAAGAAAAAATCAAAAAGTTAGAAGAGTTAATGAAAACGTTAAAAAATATCCAGGATGAGGAGAAGCAACTTCTCAATGATACGGAAAAATTTAATCTGGAACGTTACGGCGAAATAGACAAATTAAGCCGCGTCCTGGACGAACTGCTCCGGGAGCAACAGAAATTAAATGACTTGCTTAAAGGGATGGAATCATCGCCTTTCCGTCAACAACTTGAAAAAGCGTTGGAAAAAATCAGCCAACTCCGGCAGGCCCAGGCCGGTCTTAAAGAACAAGCCGATCGCCTGGAGCAAGGAGATTTGAAAACGGTCAATGATTTGCTCCGCCGGTTGAATTCGTTGATTAATCAACAATCCGATATTTTAAAAGAAACCTCAAAAATTCCCAAATCTGAACAGGGGTTGAAAAAAGCGCTGGAACAGATTGACCGGTTGATTGATGAGCAGAAGTTGTTAAAAGATACCAATCCCTTAGAGGCGGGTTTTGAAAAAACGTCGGAACGGCAGTTGAAACTAACTGATGAAATTGCCGGCTTGAAAGAATCGTTAAAGAAATTACCGGTTGACCTTTCGGACCTGACCGAGGGAAAAGGTCCTTTGCCTCAGGCGGAACAGAAGGCGCGCGAGGCCGGGATGAATTTAGAGGATGAAATTCCCAAAACGGCGGCTGAGGCGCAATCCGAGGCGATTGATAAATTAGAGCGAGCCCGGACGGCGTTAAGTAAAAAACTGGCTGATTTATCAGGCGAGCAAGATAAGACTTTAGGCAAATTGGCTCAACAGCAGAACGAATTGGCTGAAGAGTCAGCGCAATTTTCCGGTGATCTTAAAAATTCCAAGATGGCTGGTCAACCTGAAACAACTCAGAATGTCCAGTCCGCGGCGCGTCAGATTGATGAATCCGCCCAAACCATGACTCAAGCCAGCGAACAATTATCAAACCGGAAGCCGGAAACCGCCCTGGGGGTGGAACAGAAAGCACTGGAAAAACTAAAAGAGGCGCATTCGGCCTTGGCTAAACTGCAATCTCAGTTAGCCGGTTCAAAAAATGATGACTTTAAAAAACTGGCGGAACAACAATCAGATTTAGCCCGGCAGACGCAGGGATTATCTGAACAACTTGAAAAAATGGCTGAATCCGTTCCAGAGCAACCGGAAGCAGTGAATGTTCCACAAAGACAAAAAATGCAGAATGCCGTTAATGGAGCGGCTCAGGATACCAAGGAGGCGATTCAGTCTATGAATCAGGCCCAAGCCCAGTTGGGGCAGAATAATTTACCCCGTCCGGGCGGGGCGGAAAATAGTCAGCAGGAAGTGGCGGATGCCCTCAAACGGGCTGAAGAAAAGTTGGCCGATTTAAAAGGCAATTTGGCCGAGCCGGATAAATCGGAAATTTTAAAACAACTGGCCAAACGCCAGGAAGACCTTCAAAAGAAGACCGGTGAATTAAATAAAAAAATAAATGAGCAGGCCAGGCAGGAACCGCGCGAGCATCTTAAAAACGGGTTAAACCAGGCCGGAACGCATACCGATCAGGCCGGCGGTGAGATGAAGCAATCTTCCGGTAATATGCAGCAGGGCGCTAAAGCCAATCAGCAGGGGGACCAGGCTTCTGCCCGGCAGCATCAACAGTCGGCTCAAACCAGCCAGGAGAAAGCGATGGACGAACTGGCTCAGGCAAAGCAGGAATTAGAGAAAGTTAAGAACCGTGATATGACCGAAGAGGAAAAGCGTCGGTTGGAAAAATTAGCCCAGCGGCAAAAGGAAATAGAAAAAAAGACGCAGGAACTGGCTCAGGAGTCCGAAAAGTCCGGCGAAAAAACTCCGGCGCAAGATATGAAAAATGCCGGCCAAAAAATGAATTCCGCTTCCCAGAGCATGGGGCAGGGGCAATCATCTCAGGCGCAGGAAGAAGAAGATGAGGCGTTAAAAGAACTCCAGCGCGCTTATGAACAACTGGCCCAGAAGTCGGAAGAACTTTCCGCCCAGCAGGCGCTCCGGTTTATAGAAAAATTAGAAAAAATGCTGGCCGAAGTAATGAATAAGCAGCAACATATTAACCATGAAACAATCCGGCTGGAAAGCGTTAAACAGAAAGACGAAATGCTTTCCCGGGAAGAACAGATAAATTTGAAAAAACTGGCCGGGGAACAAAAAGACCTGGGAAGACAAATAGACGAAATCAACCGGAATCTGCTTAAAGAACATTCGGTGGTTTTTTCCTGGGTCTTAAAGACTATTTTTGACGATATGAACCTTTCCGCCGAACTGATGGAACAGCATAAACGGACCGATGATTACACCCAGGGATTCCAGCGCGATATTGTGGTGAAGTTAAAAGAATTGCTTGATGCCTTGAAGAAAGAAAAAAAGAAAAAGAAAGCAATGGCTAATAGCGGGGGCGGTGGCGGCGGTGGAAAAATGCCGCTTCTTTCCGATGTGACGGAGTTAAAGATGCTGAAAATAATGCAGGTAGGTTTGAAGAGAAAAACCGAAGAATTTCAGCAAAAAAATCTTAATGAAAAATTAAATGAGTTTGACCAGTTCCAGAAAATAATCCTCCGCCGTTTGAGCGACGAACAGGGTAACCTGGCTGATTTGCTTGATTCATTCGCCCAGAAATTGGCAAAAGAACAGACCCGAATGCCGGAAAAGTAGAGGTAGAAAAAGGAGGCACACATTATGGCGGTCCCTATTAAATATACGTACAGGAATTTCAATGTTTGGGATTGCTTCACTATCGCTCGCAATGACAAACAACGTAAGCGTGTCATTGCGAGGGGCTTCCCGAAGCAATCTATTTTAACGGGATTAAAGAATTTGAAATGGTTGATTACCGGTTCCATTAGTTTAATGCTATTATTGAACGCAGTTTTAATAGGGTGGGCTGAAGAGTTTGAGGTAACTCCTTCAGAAGATGATCAATCAACCAAAGAAAAAATAACTGATGATGACCTGGACCAACTGGACCGCGAGTTGAAACCAGACCCGGTTGAGGAAGAAGATATTAACGTGATGGAGGTTTTAGAAGGCATCGAGGAAAAAATGATTGATGCCCAAGATTCGCTTTCTAAAGCCAGCACCTGGAAAGCGGTTAAGGAACAGGAAATGGTTGAAAAGCAAATGGAAAAAATCATTAAACAACAGCAGGAGGCGTTAAAGTTGCTTAATAATCTTTTTAAAAAGTCCGGAGATAATCAACAATCGGCTGTTAGCGAAATGGAAAAACTCATTAAAATGGCCAGGGAGATAGAGGTTCAGTCACAGAGCCAGTCGCAACAGCAGTCCAAACAACAAAAGAAAGAACCGAAACAGCAAAATATGCAGCCCCAGCAGGTTCAGCAGAAGCCCAATGCCAACCAGCCGGCGACCAAGGCGTATGAAGCCACCGGTTCTTTGCCGCCTCATCTTCAGCGCAGCAGCGACCCGACGGCTAAATGGGGTGATTTGCCGCCGAAATTAAGAGATGAAATTGTTATTTCCGAAGATGACGATGTTATGTTAGAATACCAGGAACGGCTCCAGCGCTATTTTAAAATCCTGGCGGAAGAAGAATAAAAATAAAATTTTTATTGGGAAAATTTTATGAAGAAATATGTTTTTTATTTTTTGATTTCAGTCGCCTGGTTATTAAGTTTGGTGGGCGGAGAAGAAAATGTTACGCCTGATCCAGGTGCGTCAACCGAAAAAACAACTCTGCCCGGCCAGCCGGCGGATTTAGAAACCAGCCAACCGGATATTCATCAGAATGATATTACGCCGGAACTGCAGGCGACGATTGATAAAGGACTGGTTTTTTTAGCCCAGCACCAATCTAAAAGCGGTGCCTGGGGGAGTCATTATAATGTGGCGGTAACCAGTTTGGCCGGACTGGCTTTTTTGGCCGGAGGGAATTTACCGGGCGAGGGTAAATACGGTGATACAGTCAGAAACGCCTTGAATTATATTATGCGTTGCGCGACAAAAGCAGGTTATATCTGTGAGCCGGGAATTGCTTCATCCCGGATGCATGGCCACGGTTTTGCCACCTGGTTCCTGGCCGAGATTTACGGAATGAGCCATCATAGTGCGGTGGTGGATGCGGAAGAAATAAAAAAAGTTCTGCGGAATGCCATTAAGGTTATTGAAGAAAGCCAGAGTTCGGAAGGCGGGTGGTATTACGAGCCGAACCGGAGCGGCGATGAAGGAAGCGTGACGGTTTGTATTGTCCAGGCTTTAAGAGCCGCCCGCAATGCCGGAATCAGCGTGGATAAAAAAGTCATTGACCGCGGGGTGGATTATCTTAAACGCAGCGCTAATCCGGACGGCAGTTTTAAATATTCGGTAAGCGGCGGCGGCGGCGG
Organism: Candidatus Brocadiaceae bacterium; assembly: GCA_919901895.1. GTDB lineage: Bacteria > Planctomycetota > MHYJ01 > JACQXL01 > CAKKQI01 > CAKKQI01. Next base: position 14,703 of record CAKKQI010000317.1, read on the forward strand.
GTCGTTCGCCTTAACGGCCGGCGGAGTTTCTTCGTTATGCCTTTATGGAATGTATGATTTGGCTGAGACTAAAAAAGGATTGGAATTTATGATGAAATTTAAACCCGGTTCGTCTCAGAACTGGCAGGGGGGGTATCCGTTTTATTCTAATTTTTATGCCACGCTGGCCACCTTTTTAGCCGGCGACGAATATTGGCCGCAATGGTTCCCGCCTTTAAGACAATACTTAATAAAAAACCAGGCGCCGAACGGCAGTTGGACCAGTTCAGAACCGGACCAGCCGGATTACGGAACGGCCTTTGCCTGCCTGATTTTGCAGATTCCCTACCGGTATCTGCCGTTATTTCAGAAATAATAGGGAGGCGATAGGAATGATTAAACCCGTATCCGCCATATGAAAGTCAGAAAAGTATGGACGAAATTGCTTGAAGTCCTTATAATATAAGGGAAAGAAACGATTTGACAACCCCAAAAGGAGGTAACCCTATGGGTGAAAAGAAAAATCACTATTTTCGGCTCAACTTTACCGACAAACTCAAGGTTCATTTTAAGGGTTCAGAGGTAACTTCCGATGGGGGTTTAATCGCTATCAGGGAATTGGATGAGCAGTTAGGTCTTACGGTTTTGGCTGAAGAGTATCTCGTTGATAAAAGACACGGACGAAATATCCAGCATGAATTGACTGAATTGTTGAGACAATCCGTTTACAGCCGTCTGGCCGGTTATGAAGATGTCAATGACGCCGAAAAGTTACGCAACGACCCGGCTTTAAGAGCAGTTTTAAGCGAGCGTGCTTTGGAAAAAGGCGGCTCGGCGGAAAAGACCGTCGGACGATTTGAGACCGAAATACTCACTGAGGGGAATAATTTGGGGAAGATGGATGAGATGATATTCAAGTGGATAGAAAAAGTTGATACCATCAGGGAAATTAAAGAAGTAGTCCTTGATTTTGATTCATCCGAAAGTCCGGTCTATGGCGAACAGGAAGGCGGCGCTTATAATGGCTATTTTGGGCTGACCTGTTATCATCCGCTTTTCTGTTTCAACCAATATGGAGATTCTCTTAAAGTAAAACTCAGACCGGGCAATGTCCATAGTGCGGATGGGATAATCGAATTTGCCGAACCCATCATCCAATAGTATGTATCCAGAGGCATCAAGGTAAAAGTCCGGGGCGATGCGGCCTTTGCCGAGCCTGGGGTATTTCAATTGTGTGAAAAACTTAAAGCCGTAGAATATACCATTAGAATCAAGTCAAATAGCCGTTTAGAGGAATTAGCGGCTGATGTGGTTAAGACAATTAAAAAGGATAAGCAGAAAGTAGTTACGTTCTATAAAGATTTTCTTTATCAAGCGGTCAGTTGGGATAAACCGCGAAGGATTATTGCGAAAATAGAACAATATCCAGACGAGTTGTTTCCGCGGGTTGGATTTATCGTGACTAACCTCAAATGGGGGGATAAGAAAGTAGTAAATTTTTACAATAAGCGGGGAACGTGTGAGCAATGGATTAAGGAAGGCAAATATGCGTTGAACTGGACGAGATTATCCTGTCATAGGTTTGTAGAGAATGAAGCCAGATTAAAGTTATTTATTATGGCTTACAATCTGGGTAACTTCGTAAGGACTTTAGCCTTGCCCGAAGGGATAAAGCACTGGTCATTAAGGAGCATTCAGTTAAAGTTAATAAAAATAGGGGGACGATTAATCAAGCACGCTCGGTATTATGGTCTGTTATTAGCTGAGACCGTCATTAACCATAAGATATTTTCTGGGTTACTTGCGAATATCAGAGAGATATAATCAAAAGTTGTGGATAGAGAAAAATGAGTGTATCCTAACGGTGTA
>CAKKQI010000318.1 GCA_919901895.1 Candidatus Brocadiaceae bacterium
ATAGCGCTCCATAAACAACTCGTATTTGCAATACGCCGGTATCTTTCCAAAGGCCTTTTCTGTTTTAGTTGTCTTCTTTTTGAAAAACATAAGAGGGTGGCTATTTATTCCATTGCTTCATTAACCAGTTCAGCCAGGTCTTTGGCCGCTAGGCCGGTTGCTTCTTTTTCTTTAATCCCGTCGCTTAACATCGTCAGGCAATAAGGGCAGGCCGTGCCGATTATCCGGGCTTGGGAATCAATGGCTTCCTGGGTGCGGATTTGATTGATGCGCGTGCCGAGTTTTTCTTCCAGCCACATCCGGCCGCCGCCGCCGCCGCAGCAAAAACTGTTCACCTGATGCCGTTTCATTTCCTTAAGAGTTACACCAGGAATTTGCGCCAGCACCTGCCGTGGTTGTTTATAAATATTATTATAACGGCCCAGGTAACAGGAATCGTGGTAGGTAATAGTTTGCTTGAGCGGTTTACTTAACGGCAACTTTTCGCTGAGCAGCAGTTCGGCTAAAAGTTCACTGTGATGAATCACTTCAAAATCGGATTCAAACTGGTGATATTCATTTTTCAAGGTATTATAACAATGCGGACAATAGGTAAGAATCCGGTTAAATTTATATTTTTTTAACGTGGCGATATTTTCCTGGGCCAGCATCTGAAAAAGGTATTCGTTTCCGATGCGCCGGGCCGGGTCGCCGCAACAGCGTTCTTCATTACCCAGAATCGCAAAATCAATCTTTGACTTTTTGAGGATATTAACCAGCGCCTGCGTTACTTTAATATTGCGGTCATCCGTGGCACCGGCGCAACCGACCCAGAATAGTAAATCTGTTTCTTTTTTCTGTTCGTTTAAAACGGCTATATCCAGATTTTTAGCCCAGTTGCTCCGCTGGTCCCAACTGACCGGCCAGGGATTGCCGTTAGTTTCCATATTTTTAAACATTGTTTTAATCTCAGCCGGGAACCGGCTTTCCGAAAGTACCAGATACCGGCGCAGTTCCAGAATCTTGTTCATCTGCTCAATCAGAACCGGACACTGTTCCACACAATTACGACAGGTCGTGCAGGCCCAGATGGAATCATCCGTGATAACCGAACCGGCAATATATCCGGAATTTGATTTGCCCTGAATGTTTTTTTTGCCTTCTTTAAGCCAATGGTTTTTAAAATCAATGATTAATTTTTTAGGTGAAAGCGGTTTATCGCTGACGTGCGTCGGGCAGTTGGTCTGGCACCGGCCGCAGCGCGTGCAGGCATCAAAATCAAGCAGGTCTTTCCAGGTGAAATCTTTTAAGGTGCCGACGCCGAACGAATCGGTATTTTCTATGTCTATCTTCGGCAGGGTGCCGGGGTGTTCACCTGTCCATCTGGGACTGAAAAAAATATTTAACGGACCACTGAAAATATGCCAGAGTTTGGAAAATGGGATATAGCCAATTAAAATCAGTACCAGGGACGAATGAATAAACCAGATAATAGAATGAGATTGTTTGATGGTCGGTTCGGTTAAACCGAGTGCAATGGTTAGCCAGGCGGTTAATTTGCCAAACGGCGACCAGTCCATTAAAGCCGGATTAATATTCCATTCGGTAACGTTAAGCCGCAGTCCTTCCAGCAAAAAACCGGTCAGGGCAATAGAGGTGAAAAGAAAAATGGTGGCGATATCGTCAAAGATGTTGTCTAAATCGCGAGAACCGATAATATAGCGTCGTACAAAAGCCAATCCCAGTCCGAGGATAAAGGCGAGACCGGCCAGATCCAGTACCAGTGAGAAATAAAGATAAAAAGTGCCGTAAAGAAAAACGATGCCTAGGTCGGCTTGGGCCAATACCAGCAGGGTTCCGATATAAAGGAGTAAAAATCCGTAAAAGATTAAACCGTGGATAATGCCGCCGGCGGTTCGGCGCAAGACCCCGCGCTGGAGAAAGACATAAACGATAAATTTCCAGGTTCTGGCCAGGTAATGATTAAACTGCGGCGATGGTTTCCCCATTCGCCAGAGTTTGTAATGCCTGAAAACACCCAGAGCAAAAATTACGGATGCAATGATAAATAATCCGTAATGCAGGGCGATTAAAAACCTGGGAATATTCCAGTAAATCTCGCGCGATAGTTCCATTAGATTAACGTTTTTAATGTCGCGGCGGGGTTCCCGCCAATTACAGAACCATTAACCTGACGACAGATAGGGATATCTCTTATTATATACCGCAATCTTTAACCAGGCAAGAAAAAGCAGATTTATCTGTGGGTAGATTTTTCTTGCCCTCCGGTTAATCTCTGGTAAAATATCATCAATGATAAAAATTAATTTTAATAACATCCGATCTAAACGAGTTGGTCAAAAACATGGTCTGACCGGCTCTTTTTTTCGGCGGAGCATCAAGAAATACGCCCATATTTGTTCGCAAACAGAATCAGAACGCCGGCAGGGAAAACTGCCGTTTTTAGACCTGCCGTATCAGGATATCAGGAATATTGAAGATTTAGCCGGTCAGCGGGCCAAGAAATATGAGAACTTTGTCGTGCTGGGCATCGGCGGTTCGGCCCTGGGAACGATTGCCTTACATCAGGCCTTGAACCAGCCGTTTTATAACCTGTCCAACCAACTACAGCGTAAACATTTCCCGCGTCTGTTTGTGCTTGATAACGTTGACCCGGATGAAACTAACGCTTTATTACAACTCATTAACCCGGCCAGGACCATTTTTAATGTCATCAGCAAATCAGGTCGGACCAGCGAAACCATCGCTTCTTTAATGGTGGTTCTTAATCTTTTAAAGAAAAAATTAGGGTCACGATATAAAAACAATCTCATCATTACCACGGATGCCCAAAAAGGGTTCCTGCGTCAATTCGTCAAACAGGAAAAAATAGTTTCGTTTGAAACACCGCGCGGTGTGGAAGGGCGTTATTCAGTTCTTTCGCCGGTCGGGTTGTTGCCGCTGGCTTTTACCGGGGTTGATATTAAAAGAATTTTGGCCGGCGCGGTCTGGCTGGACAAATTTTTCCAGAAAGTAATACCTGAAAAAAATCCCGCCTATTTAACCGCCTTGATAAATTTTTTATTTAATAAAAAGGGAAAAAATATCCTGGTTTTGATGCCTTACGCCGCCGGCTTAAAAGAAATCGCCAATTGGTACCGGCAACTCTGGGCCGAGAGTCTGGGTAAGAAATATGATTTGTCGGGCAAGAAAGTTTTTACCGGCTCGACGCCGGTTAATGCCCTGGGGGTAACCGATCAGCATTCCCAGATTCAACTTTATAATGAAGGGCCGAATGATAAACTGATTATTTTTATTGAGACCGGTAAATTCCGGACGGAATTAGCGATTCCTCGCTTTTTCTCCAATACGCCGGAAGCCGGATTCCTGGCCGGTAAAACATTCAATCAACTGATGCAGGCGGAAAAAAAGGGGACGGAAATTGCGCTGACGAAAAACCAGAGGCCTAATTATACGATTAAACTGTTTAACATCTCGCCGGAAACCATCGGGGCGCTGCTTTACTTTTTTGAACTGCAAACTGCTTACGCCGGCAAATTATATAACGTTAATGCCTTTGATCAACCCGGGGTGGAAGCGGGCAAGCAGACAACGTTCCGTTTGATGAGTAAATAAAAATAATGTAGCGGCGACCCTGGTGGTCGCCATTATAAATTTTTAAAGGAAAATTTATGCGTAAAGTCGTTATTACCCATGCCAGACGGACGCCCATCGGCGAATTTCTCGGTACTTTTTCCAATGTAACAGCGGTGGCCCTGGGCGTGGTTGCCGCTAAAGGCGTTC
>CAKKQI010000319.1 GCA_919901895.1 Candidatus Brocadiaceae bacterium
GTATTATCGGTTTGCCCCAGACCGGAAAGAAAACGCTTTACGAAATTCTCATCCCGACGAAAGTCGGGAAAAAGGAACTGGTCCTCAATAAACCGGTTGAAGGCGTGGCCGAGATAGCCGACCCGCGGTTTGACCGGTTAGTTGATATCTATAAACCCAAAAAATATGCCCGGGCCAAAATCAATATCAAACTCCTGCCCAAAATAGAAATCGGCGCCGATGCTAAGGACGATGTGCTCAAGGAAATGAGCGATACGGATGTCCTCTGCCATATTGTCCGGGCGTTTAAGAACGATTCAGTTTATCATATCCACGGCTCCATCGACCCCAAACGCGATATTGACGAGGTTAACGCCGAACTGATTCTTTACGATCTGATGTTCATTGAGAAACGGTTGGAGCGGATAGAAAAGGAGCAGAAAAGAAGCAGCAGCGATCAAGCAGTGATTAAGGATAAGGAATTATTATTGAAACTCAAAGCCCACCTGGAAAAAGAAATGCCCTTGCGGTTATTGGAATTGAATGATGAGGAAAAGAAGGCCATCCTGAACTACCGGCTGGTTACGGTCAAGCAGATGATTGTGGTGTTGAATGTGGCCGAAGATGATGTTAATAATACGGCGTTATTTGAGAAGTTTCGGAATGAATACGCTTCTCAAAAGATATACCTGATTCAGATTTCGGCCAAAGTAGAGGACGAAATATCGGCGCTGGAATCGGCCGAGGAACGTAAGGCGTTTCTGGAATCGCTCGGCATTGCCGAGCCGGCTACCGATGTTTTGAAGCGGGTTTGTATTGAGGCGCTCAACCTGGTTTCGTTTTTTACCGTCGGGTCGGACGAAGTCAGGCAGTGGTTGATAACTAGAGGCGCGACCGCACCGCGGGCCGCCGGCGCAATTCATACCGACCTGGAACGCGGCTTTATCCGGGCCGAGGTTATAAAATGCGCCGATTTATTCGCCCTCGGTACAGAGTCTAAGGTTAAAGAGGCCGGCAAATTTATGGTCAAGGGCAAGGATTATGTCGTGGAGGACGGCGATATTATTACCATTCGCTTTAATGTCTGATACCAGGTGCGACTTTCTTTCCTATTGTCACTCTGTCCGATGGACTCCGAAGAGTCATGCGGACTCCTTCGGAGAACTCGTTTCAGGGTCTAAATGAGATGCTGAAACAAGTCTGCCCCTGAAACAAGTTCAGGGCAGGTTCTGAAGAGATGCCGAAACAATACTGAAACGAGTTCAGCACAAGGTTCGGCATGACACTTTTCCCCGATAGGGATCCCGTCGGGACGGGGCAGGGTTCAGCAGGACATACAAATGAATATAAATGCTCTTTCTAAAAGTCGCACCTAGCGTTAATTCCTGAGAGTTAACAATGAAATTTGTACTTGGTGTTGTTCCGTATCTTAATGCTAAACCGCTGATTGTCGGATTAACCGACCATTCCATCGTTAAAATTATTTTTCAACCACCCAGCCGGTTAGCCCGCAGTTTGGAACAAGATAAAGTGGATGCCGTTATTTTGCCGGTGGCGGAATTTTTTAAACATAAAAACTACCGCTTTATTCCCGGGATAAGCATTTCGGCCCGGGGTAAAGGAGAAAGCGTTAAACTGTTTTTCCGCGGCGATATTTCGCAATTGAAAAAAGTCTATCTTGACCCCGATTCATTAACTTCCAATATATTGGTCCGCCTGATTCTGTTAAAAAAATACGGCTTATCCCGATGTCCATCGGGACCGGTTTTTCAAAACCGACGGATTAGTACCCTTAAAGATTCAAACACAGGTTTTGTTTCCATCGGAGACCGGACTTTTAAATTTCAAAATAAACCTTACCGGAGTATTGACCTGGCTGAGGAATGGTTTAAGTGGACCGGCTTAAGTTTTGTTTTTGCCCTCTGGGTTTATAAGAAAGGTGGAAAAATCGGACGCCGGCCGGCGATTTTGCAGGAATCGAAAAAAATAGGGTTGAAACATCTTCAAGAAATCTCTGTTAAAGAATCCCGTCGGTTAAAACTTCCCCAAAAATTTTGTTTGCATTATTTAACTAAATGTATTAAATATGATTTAGGACGTTCCGAACTGGCCGGCTTAAAAAAATTTAAACAATTAACCCAAGAAATGGAATTACTTAAATGACCGAACTTGTTATGGAAAAAATAAAAACACAACCTCGTTTGACTCCCGAGGAAGGAATAGCTCTATTTGAAGTTTTTGATTTGCTTAAACTAGGACGGTTGGCTGATGAATGCCGCCGGAAGTTTCATCCCCCCCGATGTGACATCGGGGGACAAGCGGAACCGGTGGTTACTTATACGGTTGACCGGAATATTAATTATACCAATATCTGCATTTCCGGTTGCCGGTTCTGCGCTTTTTATCGTTCCCCCGGCCATCCGGAGGCTTATCTTATTAGTAAAAAAGAGTTATTTGATAAAATTCAGGAAATGGTCGTTGCCGGCGGAACGCATATTCTTTTACAGGGCGGTTTGCACCCTGATTTAAAACTTGATTTTTATGAAGAATTACTCGGCGCGGTTAAAAAAAGATTTCAGATTCACATCCATGGTTTTTCTCCGCCCGAGATAGTTCACTTTAGCCGGTTAAATAACCGGCCGGTGCGTTCAATCATTGAACGACTCCAAAAAGCCGGGTTGGATACGATTCCGGGCGGCGGGGCCGAGATATTATCCGATTCTTTCCGTCAACGGGTTAGCCCCGGTAAATGTACTTCCGAAGAATGGTTAGACGTGATGC
>CAKKQI010000320.1 GCA_919901895.1 Candidatus Brocadiaceae bacterium
ACCCCCTCCCTTGCAAAAAAAAATTATGGAGCTGTTTTCCCTATTCTATCGGGGATGGTAAAATAAAACGTGGCGCCTTGCCCCGCTCCGGACTCAACCCAGATGCGTCCCCCGTGGCACTCGATTACTTTTTTACAGATCGCCAATCCCACCCCTGTTCCGAGATATTTATGTTTGTCATAAACCTGCTGGAAAATAACAAAAATACGCTCGGCATACTCAGGGGCGATTCCGATACCATTATCCTTTACGGAAAAGAGCCATTCGTCATTCCGGCGTTCCGCCCCGCCATTAGGGCGAGGTTCGCCTGCGGGCGACCCGCTTGGGAAGGGACGGAAATTATCCCCAGACATAACGTCGGGGGGCTGTCGTTCCGCTTTAATATGGATGCGAGGAGCGTTATCGCAAAACTTAAGCGCATTAGTAATGATGTTTTCAAAAACCTGCTCCAGTTCTATTTCATCTCCCAGCACCACCGGTAAAGATTGGTAAGTAATAACCGCCCCGTGTTCTTCTATCATCATTCCCAGCGTCGTCAGCACCCGTTTTAAAACATCATTACAATCAACGCGAACAAATTCTTTCCGGCATTTACCGATCCTGGCATAGATCAGAAGATCTTGCAACAACAATTGCATCCGGCTGGCCCCGTCCACCGCATATTTAATAAAGTCATCGGCATCTTGATCAAGTTTTCCTTTATAACGTCTGGCTAAAAGATTGGTGTAACTGGCCACCATCCGTAAGGGTTCCTGTAACTCGTGTGAACAAACACAGGCAAATTGCTCCAGTTCTTTATTGGAACGCTCCAATTCTCCGGCCAGGCGAGCGAGTTCTTCTTCGGACTGCTTACGCTCGGTAATATCATAAAACAACTTCAAAATAGCATTTTCTCCGCGGTATCTGATGCCGGCATGAATTATCTGAAACGTTTTTCCACCATTAACCCCGGTTGTTTCAAAATCTTTTACTTCTTGTAAAAAACCCCCGTTTTTAAGGGGGCAATGGTCGCACTGTTTTTTGTTATCCTTGGTAACATCCCAGCATTTTTTTCCAATCGCTTCCTTCCCGAAAGCTTCCCCCCACCTTTTATTAAAAAATACAATCCGGCCTTCCTTATCTACAATATCAATACCTAAAGGGATGGTCTCCAGCAAAATCCGGTGAAAATTGTTTATTTCACCTGATGCCGAAGGGGTCGGGATGGAATTTATCCCCCGATCTTGCATCGGGGGACTTACCGGTAATGACTCACTATTTATGCCCCCGGAGCTCAATTGAGACGACAGTTTCCCCTCTGGTAACATATTGCACCTTTTGTTAGTGTTTGATTTACAGACCGCTGGTTATGAAGTTTTGTTTAAATCATCTGATGCACAACCAAGCGGTTAAGAAATGTATTTTAGCATGACCGTTTTTATAAGCCTCCCTTAAAATTTTCCCCAAAAATTCATTCTAAGGATGCTGGCGGGCGGAGCCCTGATTAACGTTGGGGCTGATTTTAGTTTACCAGACATTTTTTATTTGTCAAGAGGGAAAATTAAAAAAAATAAAAAAATATTTATTGACCCTTTATCCCGTTAGAGATATAATATTTTTATATGACCAGATTACATCGGTTTTTTCTGAAAGAAAAACCGACGGGCGATTTCGTTTTTCATGACCGCGACCAATCACACCACCTGAAAAAGGTATTGCGGATAAAAAAAGGGACCATCGTAGAACTTTTTGAGTCCGATGGAAGTATTTACCAAGGGGTATTGGAATCTTTCCCGCCTGGGCGGGACGGTCTGGCTGGTATCAGGATAATAAATAATCGGCTTATCCCAAGCGGGACGAACGCGACCGGACCTCAGATCACTTGCCCGCCGACGAGGCGGGAATGTGAAATAATGCTGGCTACAGCCGTACCTAAAGGAAAGCGGATGGACTGGCTGGTTCAAAAACTGGCCGAACTGGGCTTAAAACGGTTAATTCCTTTAAAAACAGCCCGCAGTGAAATAGACGTTATTTCAAAACCGGACGGAACAAAGTTTAATCGCTGGCGGAAAATTGCAGTTGAGGCCGCTAAACAATCCGGGCAACCGGTCATAGAAATTACCGCGGCTGATAATTTTGCCGGAATACTGCCGAAAGTAAAAAATTACGACCTGGGATTGATTGCTTCGCCGGAATCCAGGGTTAATCTTTCTGAAGTGCTGAAAAAAAAATAAAAACGTCCGGTCAATCTTATACCTGATTGGTCCGGAAGGCGATTTTACCAAAGAAGAAGTGGCACAGGCCAAGCAAAACGGTTTTCAGCCGGTTCTTCTGCCGGTAGGTTTCAATCCTGCGGGTGGAAACCGCGGCCGTGGTAATGCTGGCGATGCTGTTGTATGAATTTATGCGGAGTGTGTAACTCAAAACTTTCCGCCATAGGCGGATCGCCTTTGGCAATAGTTTTGATTCTGAATTCACCACCACACCAAAACTTTTGGTGTGGTGGGAAACTCTAAGTTGCAAAGAAATTTTATTTATGGTCCAAATTAAAAAACCAAAGCATATTTACGTCTGTCAGAACTGCGGGGCGCAGAGTCCGAAATGGCTCGGCCGCTGCAACGAATGCGGTGAGTGGAATAGTTTAATAGAAGAAACGGCTCTCCCGCTTCCCAAACGAACCAATCTTGTTTTAGGAGCGGAAAAACCGTTACCCCTCAGCCAGATAAAACAGCCAAAAAACATCAGAACACCCACCGGCCTGCTTGAATTTGACCGACTCCTGGGCGGCGGAATCGTTAAGGGTTCGGTTATTCTCCTGGGCGGCGACCCCGGCATTGGAAAATCAACCATTCTGCTGCAGGTTTGCAGTAAACTCGCTCTGAACGGTTTAAAAGTCCTCTATGTCAGCGCCGAAGAATCTATTTTCCAAACAAAAATGAGGGCCGAACGGCTTAAAACAAATTCGGACAATCTACTTTTAGTATCCGAAACTAATCTGAACACGATTATTGCTTATATTAACGAATTTGCCTCCCACTCCGCCTTGGCGGAGCGAGGCTCGCCAGAGGCGGCAGGCGGACCTGATTTAGTGGTGATTGATTCCATCCAGATGATTTATAAATCGGAATTACCCGGCGCGCCGGGGACATTAACCCAGTTGCGTGAATGCGCCACGGAACTGGTCTATCTGGCTAAACGACAGGGCGTTTCTTTATGCCTGATTGGTCATGTTACCAAAGAAGGCGCCATCGCCGGGCCAAAAAGTCTGGAACATATCGTTGATACGGTGCTTTATTTTGAAGGAGACCGTTTTCAGTCGTTCCGGATTTTGCGGGCAGTCAAAAACCGATTCGGTTCCACTAACGAAATCGCCATTTTTGAGATGCAGGAAAGCGGACTAACAGAAGTGGCTAATCCTTCCGGATTATTTATCTCACAGCGCGAAGAAGAAACACCCGGTTCGGTCGTCGTCCCGACTATTATCGGCACGCGGACGCTTCTGGTGGAAATTCAGGCCTTAACCGCGCGTTCTTATTACGCGACCCCAGCCCGGCGGGTCAGCGGGGTTGATTTTAACCGAACGATGATGATTCTGGCCGTCCTGGAACGGCGGATTAATCTGGCTTCGGGCGGCCAGGATGTCTTTGTCAACGCAGTCGGCGGCGTGCAGGTTGATGAACCGGCCGCGGACCTGGGAATTGCCCTGGCGATTGCTTCCAGTATGAAAAATAAACCGCTTCCCAAAAAAATAATTTGCGTCGGGGAGGTGGGTTTAAGCGGCGAAGTCCGGGCCGTCAACCAGATTAATAACCGCATCAAGGAAGCCCAACGGATGGGATTTAAACAAATTATTTTGCCAAAACAGAATAATGATGTTAATCTAACCGATACTAAAGGGATAACTATCTCTAAAGTCTCATCACTCTATGAAACATTGGATATTATTAATATTTTGGGCAAACAATAAACACGAATCTTATTCGTGAAAATTCGTGTATAAAAAGGAGACCTCAATGAAAAAAATAACCGTTTACTCCACTCAGGCCTGTCCGTGGTGCCACCGGGCTAAGGATTACCTGAAATCTAAAAATGTGGTTTTTGAGGATGTTGACGTCTCCGTCAACGAGCCAAAAGCCGAAGAAATGGTTAATTTAAGCGGGCAGTCCGGCGTGCCGGTAATAAAAATTGACGATGAAATTATCGTGGGGTTTGATCAGACGCGAATTGATGCGGCCCTGGCTAAAACACCTAAATAGGCACGAATAAGAAATAAAAAATAAATATTAATTTATAAAGGACTATGGAAAAAAAAGAAAATCTGAAATGGCGTTGCGGTAAATGCGGTTATACGCTGACTAAACCGGAGGCGCCGGAAACCTGCCCGTCCTGCAACGAGAAATGCGAATTTACCAACGTCACCTGTTATACCCCGGAATGCGGCGGTCCGGATAACATTGACCCGCAATTGTATGACCGTCCCGGCCCTGACGGAGTCAGTCCCCGCCAAAGCGAGCCTAAAAAGAAAAAAAAGTAACCATGGAGTATAAAGATTATTACCAGATTCTTGGTGTTAATCGCAATGCGACGACCGAAGAAATCAAAACGGCTTATCGCCGGTTAGCCCGGAAATACCATCCGGATGTTAATCCGGGCAATAAAGAAGCCGAGAAAAAATTCAAAGAAATCAACGAGGCGCAGGCGGTGTTAAGCAGTCCTGATACCCGCCAAAAATACGACCGGCTGGGTACTGATTGGGAACGGGTTTCGCGGAACGATGAATATGCCCGGCAATATTATAGTGCGCCCCACCAAAGACGAGGTTCA
>CAKKQI010000321.1 GCA_919901895.1 Candidatus Brocadiaceae bacterium
ACCACCCGCCCGATAAAAATCGTATGGGTCCCCGCGTCAACCTGGTTAATCACCTCCGCCTCAAGATATCCTGACGTATAGTCTAAAACAATCGGGGCGCCCGTTACTCCTATTTTATACTTCGTTTCCTTAAACTTATCCACCTGCCGGCCGGATTTAAACCCGAAAAGTCCGATAAATTTTATCGGCGCCTCTTCCGTTAAAATGGAAACAGTAAAAACCCGGCTGGATTGGATATATTCGTGGGTTAAATTATCCTGATGGATACTCACCGCAATAGTCGGTGGTTCGGAAGTAACCTGAAAAACCGTATTGGCCACCTGGCCGTTAAATTTACCGTCTTTAACAGAAGCCACCACATACATTCCGTAACTGAGTTGGCAAAGAGTTACCAGATTCATAAGTTATCGTCCAGTTAAAATATTTAATCGTTTAATCGCTGTAATCTACCTCGCTAAAGCGAGACTAATTATCGTTGTAATCATTCTTTATAAAAAGTTTGGTCAATCCAGTTTTTAATCTCATCTCTCACCAGCCTGAATGCGGAGATTATATTATCAGAATCTCCCCTCACGACAAACGGGTCTTCAAAACTTTGATGCAAATATTTTTTTGCTCCCGTAAACAATGGGCAGGACTCACGCGCCTGATCGCAGACGGTTACGACATAATCAAATATTATTCCCTTGAATTCGTCAACATTTTTAGAACGCTGACGGGAAATATCAATATTGATTTCACGCATTACCTCAATCGCCAGCGGATGAACACGGGATGGCTGTGTCCCGGCACTGTAAACCTCATCCCGTTCTCCGGACAAAGACCGCAACAATCCTTCAGCCATCTGGGAACGAACCGAATTATGGGTGCAGATAAAGAGCACTTTTTTCTTTTTCAGATTCATTTTATTATCTGTTTATAATCCGGTCGACAACGACTTTTATAGTCGTTGATTTCAGGTCAACGAGGTAATGAGGTTTAAATTATTACGCCCGTCCCGCTCAAGCGGGATCATTGTTAAATCAACGAACGTAAAGTTCGTTGTCTACCAGATAGAATTCTAATGACCGGACCGGGGCTTCCCTATCTGCAAGTTTTCCATCGCCCTGGCATAACACTGATACGCCTCATCGCTGAAGCAAACCATTATTACTTTTTCAATGGATGCATTTTTATCCAGAAAGTTTTTAATCGAGGTCAGGGCAATTTTTGAAGCACGTTCCACCGGAAAGCGGTACGCCCCGGTGCTGATAGATGGAAAAGCAATCGTCTTTATCCCGTGTTTGGCTGCCAGCGCCAGCGAGTTGCGGTAACAGTTTGCCAGCAGGTCATCTTCTCCGTACTGACCACCCTTCCAGACCGGCCCCACGGTCTGAATCACCGATTGGGCCGGCAGTTTATATCCTCTGGTGATTTCGGCTTCACCCGTAACACAGCCTTTCAGTTTCCGGCATTCGGCTAAAAGTTCCGGTCCGGCCGCCCGGTGAATCGCCCCATCCACCCCGCCGCCGCCCAGCAGCGAATTATTCGCCGCATTGACAATCGCATCAACCGACTGCTTGGTAATATCACCCTGAATGACTTCTATCCGACCGGACACCGTTACATTCATTTTTTTATGCCGACAAAATCACCTTTATTATTAAGAAAGAATTATTTAGCATTATATTAAATGTTCAACCTGATAACAAAATCTTTTGCCGCGATAAATCAAGCATAAAATATTGACTAAACTGAAAGAGAATGATAAAAATATTATCTTATAGGCGCGGGTGGCGGAACCGGCAGACGCGTTAGGTTCAGGACCTAATGCCCGTTAGGGCTTGGGGGTTCAAATCCCCCCCTGCGCATTTTCCAGTAAAAATTCAACTTCATTCCTTTGTTATTTTTTAACCGGACCGGCCCGGAGGCAAACCGGACAGGGAATACTTTTTTTACCGTAGCAGAAATCGCACCGGCCGGATCCTTCGCAAACAAGGCAAACCGACGTGTCTTTTGTCTCGACCAATCCTTTCCCGTCACACTTCAGGCATTTTCCGGTCTGATTACACTTGGGACAATCCAGATAATGTTTACCGTTACAAACGGCGCAGTTAGCCGGATTAAATTTTTCTTTTGCTTCAACCAGTAAGCCGGCTGACTGGGCACATAACTCGGCCTGCTGCCAGAGAATCTGGAGACTATCCAACCACGGCCTGGAACTGATAATCGGCATTTCGAATTTTAATGTCTTTTCGCGGAGATCGCCGATCTCACTCACGTTGGAAAATCTAATCAAACTGCGCCATCTTTCCAGGCTTTCCTGATAAGATTCCACCGCCGTAGTAATTAACTGAAACGATAGATAGGAATAACTATTCGCCCCGGCTCCACCGACATTTACTTCAAATTCCTTAAAATTAATAATTAAATTTTTATTAACCAAATCCTGAAATTGGATGAAGGTGACACCGGTAACAACCGCCTCATTGACTTTATTTAGTTGCTCAATCATCGGCTTAGCGAAAAAAGCATACTGCATATATTGCAATTCCTGTTTTTGTTTAGCGTCCAGTTCGGCCTGTTCCCTGGCTTTGTTTTGAGCCAGCAACTCCTCATATTCTTTTTTAACCCCGGCTAATTTTTCGGCTGTTTCATCACGCAGTTTTTCCAACTCTGATTTTTCGCTTACCAACCGACTGACCCTTTCGCCGAATTCTGTTTCGCTGGTCTTGGCCGCATCCAGCTGGGCTTGCGTCGCCGCCAGCCTTTCATTAATACTTTCATTATCGGTTTTAAATTTAGCTATCTGGTTTTCCAGGGCTTCTTTATTTTTAAGTAAATCGTCCTTCTCTTTTTTCGCCAGAGTCAGGTCATTTTCAATAATTTTAATATCAGATTTCAACCGCTCCCGTTCTGTTCCCAATTCACTCACCTGGTTATTTAATAAAATTTTTTCGTTATTGATTTTCTTTATTTGCTGATCAGCTTGTTCTTCCACTGTTTTCTTGGTCTTATGAACCATAAAAACAGCAAAGCCAACTACGCCCATCAAAAGCAAGGTTTCTAACGCGAGCAGGTAGGTCATTTTACGAACACCGCCGTCTGATTTACCGGGAAACGATTTAAAGGCCGAGTTGTTTTTTTTCATTGATGAAGAAAAACCGGCTGGTGATTTTTTAGATTTCTCGCTGATTGGCTCTACGGAATCCGGTTTTCCCTGCCCTGGATCGGTATTTTCTACCTGAATATCTGTGTTAGGGTTTCCAGTAATTTGATTTACGGTTTCGTCCGGAATAGCGCCTTCTGGTCCGCTATTTTCACCCGTTAAATTTTGCTCCTGATTTTCCGCTCCGGAATCAACCGGCTGAGGAGATTCAAAAGACTGATCCATAATATATTCTCCTGTTAATACTGTTTTCTTCCCATAGAAGAAGAAATCCTTAAAACCTTCCGGTATTTTGCGATGGTCCGCCGGGCCAGGCCAAAACCTTCTTTTTTCAACTCATCAACAATTATTTCATCGCTTAAAGGATTTTTTTTATCCTCGTTATCCACCATTTTTTTTATTAACTCCATCACCCGGTTATGAGTTCTAGTTTCACCGACGGAAGAATCGCCCGGACGGGAAAAAAAGAATTTCAAACTGAAAATACCGCGGGGAGTTTGCATATACTTATTGGAAATGGCCCGGCTGATAGTGGAAACATGTAAACTAAGTTGGCGCGCCACTTCTTTCATTTGAAGCGGTTTCAAATAAGCCAGCCCTTGGTCCAGAAATTCTTTTTGAACCGAAACGATTTCTTCGGCAATCCGGTAAAGAGTTGTCTGCCTTAGCTGAATGGCGGCAATTAACCGCTTGGCTGAAATAATCTTATTCCGGATAAATTCTTTAACCTTGGCTGAAGACTCCTTATCTTTAGTAATACTCCGGTAATAAGCGCTGATGGACAAGCGGGGAATATAACTGTCATCGACCCTGATTTCATAATGCCCGTCAACTTTATCAACGATAATTTCCGGCAACACGTACGGAACTTTTTCGCTGGAAAAATCAGCACCCGGATGAGGGTTTAAACCGATTATCTCCTGAACCGCAATTTTAATCTCCTCAATATCAAGATTTAATTCCTTAGCAATCACCGGAAGTTTATTCAATTTGATATTATCAAGATGCCGGGTAATAAGAACTTTTTTTAATTCCAGGTTGGGATCATCTTCCTGCAGTTGAAGCAACAGGCATTCAGCCAGGTTTCTCGCCCCCACCCCAGACGGATCAAGTTTTTGAACAAGTTTTAAGACAGATTCTCCCTGCTCCAAAGAAACGCCGGTCGTCCGGACAATTTCTTCCAGGGAAGCCTGAAAATAACCGTTATGATCTATGTTATAAATAATATTTTCTCCGATTTTTTTCACCTCATCGGATATTTCCATCATCATAAACTGCTGGTAAAGATAATCCTGAAGGGTAACCGATTTAGCCGGCGCGTTTTGAAATGCGTCCATTTTTTTGTCATCACCGCCCCGAATAAACGCCGGCCGTTCCGGCTCGGGCCGGTCGCGCGTTTCATCAAGAATTTCCATCGTTGACGGCTCTGCTTTTTCAACGGTTTCCCGGTCAGCCGAACTTTTCTCTTCCGGCTTGTCGTCGGTTTTTTCATCGGACTGAGAAGTTTTTTCTTCAAGCACCTCCAAAGTCGGATTGTCTTCCAATTCCTGCTTAATAATAGTTGACAACTCCAGCGCCGGCAATTGTAGAATTTCAATAGATTGAACCAGCTGGACGCTGAGATTCATCTTATGCTGCAGTTTTTGTTGAATTCCTAATTCCATTTTCATATCTAATGACAAAAATATTTACGCCCCTGGAGGGCATCAGCCAGGATCGTCTTGCTGGCATATTCAATCGTGCTGCCGGAGGGGATTCCTCTGGCTAATCTGGTTACTTTTATTTTTGTTGATTCAAGTAATTTTTGAATGTATAAAGCAGTCGCATCACCTTCAACCGTGGGATTGGTGGCCAGGATAAGTTCCAGGATATTATTCTGATGAACCCGCTCAAGTAGTTTATTAATGGTTAGATGTTCCGGACCGATATTTTCCAGGTGCGCAATATGTCCCAACAACACGTGATAAAGACCGCGAAAAACACCGCTATTTTCCAGCGCCCAGAGGTCACTGGGCTGTTCCACTACGCAAATAACATTCCGGTCACGCTGGGAATCATTACAGATCACACAACCGCTTTCGTTCCCGAAAGGTCGGGACGAGGCTACCTGAATAGGACTCGTTATTGATGGTGCCGGTAGCTCAGTCATATTAAAATTAAAACAGGTTTGGCAATAAGTAAGAGTTCTGGCCGTTTGAATGGCCCGGATCAGTTCTTGTACCGACGGGTCAGTCATATTCATCACGTAAAAAGCCAGCCGTTGGGCCGTTTTTTCGCCGATTCCCGGCATTTCACTGAAGCATCTTTTTAAATTATCCAGCGCCTCTATTTTTTTCATCATTAAAATTATATCACATTTATCAGAAATGTCAACAAGTCTAACCCGACTAAAATAAATATTTTCATCATTTATTTGCGCTCCGCAAAAATAATGTTATGCTAAAAACGATCTAAACCATCACCACGGAGAAATTGAAGATGCGCCAAAAATACTTCCTGATTTTCATGTTAATTGGCCTGTTCGGGTTAACATCTTGCGGAAAAATTACCGACGCCCCATCAGAATCATCAGGCCAAGATCTTTTAAAAGAATATTTCAGCCGCACCGAAAATCAGGGAATAGAAATATTTGACTTCAAAAAACTTAAAGGTTCTTCTTCTAAAAAAGATAAAACTATTTTTCATGTGATGGATTTCAGAAGTAAAATAGAACTGCCTAAAACCGCCTGGGGTGTTGAACGGAGAGACATTAAAGGTACCCTGGGATTTATTAAAAAACCTGATGGTAAAGATTGGGAACCGGACCAGAAATTTAAAATAAAAGTTTTTATTCTTGCGACAAAAATTAATTTCCACGGCGTCAAACCTCATTATCACTCGGAAAATCCGGTTTATGGCGCTTTCTGTCCGCGTAATAACCAACATTTTATCAAGGTAAAATCGGTTGTTTGCGAATCGTGCAAGGCCATTGACCAGGCCGTGGAAACTACCTGGACGGAACAACTGACCTGTTTAGATTGCGGAGGAAACGGCCAATGCGCGTATTGCGCTGAATTATCAACAACCTTTTCTTTAAAGTGTGAACTCTGCCGGGGAACCGGTCAATGTTCCGCCTGTGACGGAAGCGGTCAATGTAAATATTGCGCCGGTTCCGGGAAATCTGAAGGGAAAAAATGTGAAACCTGCGGCGGAACCGGCAAATGTGTCTTATGCCAGGGCACGACTAAATGTAAATACTGTGCAGGAACAGGCATCCAATCATTAAAATGTGAGTCCTGCGATGGAACGGGAAAATGCTTTTACTGCTCGAAATTAGAAACCCCGGGCAAAGATTTTGGAAAAGAGCACCGATTAGAAGACTGCAAATTCTGCCGGGGAACAGGAAAATGCATCACCTGTCTGGGTTCGGGCCGGACCTGTTACTTCTGTTCCGGAACCAAAGTATGCCGCTATTGCCACGGAAAAAAAAGTTTCGGTCTTTCTGATTTTAATTCCGACGGGACACTCAAACAAGACCCGGGAAATTAGCCCCCAACCCACCGGTAATTTTATTCATTTCCAACTGGGCTAAATCCTTGGATTTTTTCATTCCTTCCAAAACGGCGGCCACCATCAGGTCTTCAAGCATACTAACATCGCCACTTTTAAATACTTCCGGATCAATCTTGACGCTGAGCAGTTCCTGTTGTCCGTTAATATGAACCGTCACCATCCCGCCGCCGGCACTGGCTTCCACGACCCGCTCTTTCAATTCCTCCTGCACCTTCAACATCTCTTTCTGCATCCCCTGAGCCTGTTTCATCATTTTACCAACATCAAAACCGCCTAATCCTCCTCGCATATGATTACTCCTCTATATTAACTATCAGCCCGCCGAATTCGCTTAATATTTTTTTGACCGCTGAATCTTTTAACGTCTCGTTTAATTTATCCCGCTTAAGAGCGGGATTAACCTGCTGATTAACCTGCTCCCGGGAATTATTAATATTTAACTGCTTATCCGCCTCAGGCGGACCGGAAGCGATTGATTCCACCGCCAGTTCGCTAAAGACGGTCCCTTCCGGTTCATCTGGAATTTCGGTCGTAGCAAATGATAATTTCCGGCCGGAAACTTTCTCAATACATTCTTCAATCACCTGGCGATATTTTAAATCCTGCAGAAGGTTACGATGGAAACTGTGTTTTTTACTAAAACCAACGACCAATTCTTCCTCGTCGGCCTTCATAAATCGACCCTCCCGCACCAGCGCATAGACTTTCTGGCTCTGGTCTTTAAGACGGGCCAGGACCGCCGGCCAGAGTTTTTTTATTTCATCCATTGAACCGCTCCCGATTACCTCGGAACCGATTGACCCGTCCAGGCGAGACTGAAACGAAGATTCTTTTTTTACGCCACCATCAGAAATAACCGACGGGCTGTTTACTTCCGGCG
>CAKKQI010000322.1 GCA_919901895.1 Candidatus Brocadiaceae bacterium
GGCCAGATTATAAATTTCATCCGGTTTAACCTTTTCAATGGTCCTGAAGATATTGGAAAATTCTAAAAGGTCAAAGGGGAGTAATTTAATATCATGCTCAACTCCGAGTTCTTGAAGTCGGGATAAATCCAGATTTGAATCCCTCTTATAAGCGCCATAAACCTGATATCCCTTTTCCAATAGAAATTTCGACAAGTAAGACCCGTCCTGTCCGGTGATGCCGGTAATAAGTGCTGTTTTTTGCATATTAATTCTCCTTAATATATTCTAAATAAGGTTTTATTGATTTATCGAAACTGAAATGCATTGCCGCCTTGGTTGCATTTGTTACATAATATTGATAATTACCTCGGATTTGCAAGACGGCATTCCTAATTTCGGTTTCACTTAAATTTTTAATTAAGACCCCGCACTTAAATTCGTTTACGAAATCAAAGCCGATTATATCATTGCAAATGACTGGAACTCCTGCTGCCAAGCATTTAAATAATTTACCGGAAGGAGCTGTTTTGTAATTGAAATTATTTATCCAATCAGTATCAAAATCGTAAAAACAAAAACCGATTTCGAAATTTGAAATACATTCCACCACATCTTTATTGTCTAAATATTTATCATTAACAATTAGGCGGTTTTCCTTGAGCAGATTTGAATGTTTCAATTTTATTGTCTCTTTGTCCTCATTTTTCATTGCGCCCTGAACTGTTAGAATTTCTTCAGGATACATGTTTATATAATTTAAACAGTGATAAAAACCGAAAGCTGTCCAGGCGGTACCGGCAAAAATCAATCCTTTTCTGGTTTCTTTCAGCTTTTTTTTCTCAAAGTTCGGAGCATTTTGCACAAAAAACGTTTTGAGAATCTTATTTTGGAATAAATAATCGTACCGGGCTTTGTTTTGAATAATCACGCAATTTATCAATTTAGTATCAACGCTAAGTAATAATTTTTCATCCCTAATCTCCAAAGACAAGAAATCGCTTTTTATTTTTAGCACTGAAACAAAAAATAAATTTCTTGAATCCACGCTGACAATTCTTTTATAGTCATTACTACCGCAAAGTCGCCTTATCAGTGGAATTCTAAAAAAATACTCCTGATAAGTTATTTTATGGTTATAAGGATATTTTACTTTCTGACTTATTCTCGTCAATATTTCAAACAATACTCTATAAAAATATCTGACCGGACCATGTTTGTATTTATAGTAAACAATATTTTGTCTGTTTAATTCTTGATTTGTAAAGTCCTCGGGATGTTGTGCAACGATAGTTACTTCGTAATTTTTTGAAAGCTCATCGTATAATTGCGTTACAGTGGGTGAATATGCCAAATGAGGGCCTTCAAATAATATCAATATTTTTTCTTTTTTATCTGTCATTTGCCATCGTTTCTGTCAATTAATAATTTCTGGTTACAAACTTCAATATCCTTACCGCCGCCCAGGAGCGACTCGGCCTTCTTCTGGCGCAATAACTTCAATTTGTCTTCCATATAATCTGAATATTAAAACAAAAGGTGATGAATGTCAAGAAATTGTTTGCCACGAAGACACTAAGGCACGAAGAGGTAAAACGAACGCAGATAAACGCTGATTTATTAGATTTACCGGATAATCTGCGCAATCTGCGAAAATCTGCGTCCCATATACGCTCCACGCTATACGCTCTACGCTACACGATATACCCCACTACATAAGGATTAAAGGTTACGCTGATATTCCCATACGCATCCGTGAACGAATACTCAAAACTCTGGCTGACTATCGGCACAATCACCTGTCCGCCAAAGACCTGTCCGACATTTTTCGCCTCTACGCCAATCGCATAACACTCCTGTTGCGTGGCATCGCGGCGAATCCGGCAGTTTATCCATCCGCCGGGCGGAGGCGGCGGAATGCTCTGTTGCACTAATTCAATCTGCATAATAAGGGCCGTGGCCTCAGGCGGGATAGACGGATTCGGCGCCGAGGTCTGCCAAGGCAGATTGCCGTTGATGATTAAACCGGTCAACTGAATCCGGGTCGGCAGGAATGTTATCCGGCTGCCGCCAACGCCCGGAGCTAATTTCTCCGCTGTGACTGCCCCGTTGGCTATTTCGTCCGTGGAGACCGCGCCGGACTGGATTTCGGATGCGCCCACCGCGCCGGAGGCAATCTTTCCGGCCGTGATTGAATTGGCCGCAATCTTTACCGTAGTAACTGACGCATCGGCAATCTCATCGGTTGCCAAAGGCGGAGTCATCGGACGGGTCGGCACGGAGAAGGAGAGTTTGGCCGACGTGACCGCGGCGTCTGCGATTTCATCGGTAACGATTCGCGGGGTAATGGGCCGGGCAATAGAGGGCGGGGTAAATGATAATTTAGCCGGGGTCACCGACCGGT
>CAKKQI010000323.1 GCA_919901895.1 Candidatus Brocadiaceae bacterium
GAAAAACCTGTTTTTGAGGAAGGCGAAGTGAAGTTTACGATTAAAGATGGTGTTATTAATATAGACAAAATTGAATTTTCCAGCCAGGCCGTAATTCTCAAGGGTTCAGGAACTTTGAACTTTAGCGGTGATTATGACTTGAATTTTGACCCGAAATTACCGCCATCCCTAATCGGCCTACTCAATATTATTGCACCATCTTTTACCCTAAAAGGTAATTTTTTTAAAAAGTCGGTCCAATGAAAATTAAAATTGCCAAAACAGCCGGGTTTTGCTGGGGGGTTAAAAGAGCCCTGGACCTAGTTTTAAAAACAGCCAAAGAAAGCAAAGAAAAAGTTTATACTTACGGCCCGTTAATTCATAATGAAGACGTGGTGGATATTCTAACCGACCGGGGAATAAAAACCGTTGACCCCGCTAAAATTACGGCGCTCCCCCGAAAAGCAATTATTATTATCCGGGCGCACGGAATTGCGCCTGATACCAGGAAAAAATTAGAGGGGCGCGGTTACCGGTTAATTGACGCCACCTGCCCCCACGTGCGCGTTTCGCAGAAAAAAATTTCCGGTTATGCCGGTCCTGTTTCTGCTTCCCCGGACGGCGCAGCACCGGAATACCAGATTATTATTGCCGGAGATAAAAAACATGCGGAAGTAATCAGTCTTAATGGTTATGCCCAAGCCCAGATTATATCGGGGCAAGCCAAAAAAGGCGGCTTAAAACCGATCGTCGTTAGTTCCGCCCGGGAAGCCGCTTTATTAAAGATAAAAAAAGACCAACCTGTTTGCATTGTCGCCCAGAGTACTTTTCAGGAAGAAGAATATAAAAAAATTATTACTATCCTGAAGTCAAAAGTAACGAATTTGAATGTCCTTAACACGATCTGCCGTTCAACGACGGTCAGGCAACGGGAGGTAGTGGAACTTTCCGGTCAGGTTGAGGCGATGATTGTAGTGGGCGCTCATCATAGCGCCAACACGACCAGATTGGCCGGCCTGGCCCGGAGCCGGGGAATCCCGGCGTTCCATGTGGCTAACGTAGCTGAATTACCGGTTGAAGAATTAAAAAAATATCAGGTGGTTGGTTTAACCGCCGGCACGTCCACCCCGGATTGGGTCATCCAGCCGGTGATTGAGAAACTTAAAAAGTTGTAGGATGTGAAATTTTCCTGACTCGCGATAACTCTTTCTTCCAGCGCAGGTCATCAGGTTAAAGGGACAAAAATTAAAGTAATTATTTAGTCCGCCTAGGGCGGAGGGAGCTACTCTGGTCACAATCCCCTTACTACTCTGTCCCGCCGTGGCGGGATATCGCGAGTTTTCATCAGGTCTGGATTCGTTCGAAAAAATCGGAAACGTTTCCGATTTTTTCGCCCCGACTTGGCGGGGTCTAGATTCGTTCGGAAAAGATGACGCCGCTTAATTTGACAACATTAGACGACCCCGCCTAGCAGACCGTAGCATAATGTCATTACGAGGAATCCTGTCCCGCCTGGGCGGGACGGGACGACGAAGTAATCTCATTAAATAGAGCTTGCCCGCAATGACAAAAAGAGGATTATGACACAGTCTGTAGACGGGGTGGGATTGCTGCTACAGTTTTTTAAGGGGTTTATCCTAATTCACGTTTTTTCTGACCGCTGAACTTAATTTTTAACACGCGCGGGATTCGGTACGCCGTATAAACAGCCAGAATTACCCAGAGAATATCATAACCGCTGAACCACTCTTGAATTGAAGTAATAAATAACGAAACCAGATTGAAACTGAAAAGACTTATTTGAGTCAGCGCATCTTCGGAAAATTCCGACCCGTGTTCGGTAATATATTGCTTCAAGAAATAGTAAAAGGCAATATATTTGCCGATTAAAATACCCGTAATACCGACGACCGCGGCTATAATTTGTAAGGTAACCCCTCTTTTCCGGCCGGCGGCCAGGTAGACCCCATAGCCCGCCAGCGCTCCGACACCAATGGCCACATAACCAACCTCGTAACCGGTCAGGATAACCAACCCGGCCCAGATAACGGCCGCGACAATCGCGGCTAGTCCACCGCCTAATAAACCGGTAACAATATCCGCTCCTTTTACCCGTTGCATCTGCAGTTCCATCGCTAATTTTTTCCGGCAGTTTTCGCAGACCGGCTTATCATTAATATAAAACACATCCGGTTGAGCGATCGCCTGATTGCAAGTAGCGCAAAGAACCCCGGTGGTTTCACCGACCGGCGCCATTCCTATCTTCTGATCACTCCCCTGTTTTTCTGGTTCTGTCATACGACCATCCTTTCTAATGGGGTTTACAATATTTTTTTCCATCTTACCCCCTGCGGGGTGTCCTCCAGGACAACACCTATTTCCTTCAGTTGCTGCCTGATTTGGTCCGCCCGTTGGTAATCGCGGTCCTGACGGGCCTGATTGCGCTCTCCGATTAAATTTTCCACCTCTTTGCTCAGATCTCCTGATTTCAAAACGTATAACACGTTTTCTGGTATGTTCTCCGTCTCCGATACTTCACCCGTTTCCGATACGCCCAATACACCAATGATAGAATCTAATTTATTAATTAATTGATAAGTGGCTTCGGCTTCGCCCGGATTCAAATCTAATTTATTGATTTCCCGGACTAAATCAAAAATTGCCGCCAGGGCTTCGGAAATATTCAAATCGTCATCCAGCGCTGTTTCAAAATTTTGCTTTGTTGTATCAATAAGTTTTAGAACACTTTTCTCAATAAGGCAACCAATTTTTTTCTGACTGCTCTCGACTCTCTCCTTTTTTTTCTCTGATAACATTTGTTTAAAATCCCTTAATCTCTGCAGGGCGTGGCTGGCCGATTTCAGCGATTCCAACGTGAAATTTAACGGCTGGCGATAATGGGTATTACTTAAGGCGTATCTTAAAACCAGCGGATGGTATCCTCTAGCTACAATATCGCGCACCGTATAAAAATTCCCGAGTGATTTTGACATTTTTTGATTATTGACTAACAAATGCCTCACGTGAAACCAGTAATGGACGAATTTTTTTCCGTGGGCCGCTTCGGACTGGGCGATTTCAGATTCGTGGTGCGGAAAGATATTATCTTCCCCGCCGGTATGAATGTCAATGTCGTTTCCCAGATATTTCATTGACATTGCGGAACATTCAATATGCCAACCGGGG
>CAKKQI010000324.1 GCA_919901895.1 Candidatus Brocadiaceae bacterium
GGGCATCGGACGGGTGGTGGGCGAAACCATGGCCGTGATGATGATTACCGGCAATGCCGCCAGCATCCCCAATGGATTCCTGCAGCCGGTCCGGACCATGACCGCCACGATTGCCGCGGAGATGGGCGAATCGGTGGTGGGCAGCGAACATTACTTCGCCTTATTCGCCATCGGATTGATACTCTTTATAATCAGTTTTGCCATTAATCTGACGGCTGATTTATTCTTGCACAGGAAAAGACAATGATAATGAATTCTAAAATAACCCAGAAAGCCGCCTTCTTCTTTTTCCTGCTGGCCACTCTTTTAATTGTCATCCCGGTCGGGCTGATTGTGTTTATCATTGTTATCAAAGGCGCTCCGGCCATCAGCTGGGATTTCCTTTTCAGCATGCCCCGGGATGGGATGCGGGCCGGCGGTATCTTCCCGGCTATCATCGGAACCATCTGCCTGGTGGTGGGTTCAATTGCCTTTGCCTTGCCTATCGGGGTTCTGGCTGCAATTTATCTGAGTGAATATTCCCGGGATAATCTGCTGACCCGGATAATCAAACTGGCTATCGTCAACCTGTCTGGAGTGCCGTCCGTGATATTCGGCCTGTTCGGACTGGCCTTGTTCGTGGTCTTCCTGGGATTCGGCGCGTCAATTCTGGCCGGTTCGCTGACCTTGGGCATCATGGTCCTGCCAATAATCATTGCGGCTTCGCGGGTGGCGCTGGAAAGCGTGCCCATGTCATTCCGGGAAGTAAGTTTATCCCTGGGCGCCAGCAAATGGCAGACCATCCGGCATATCGTTCTGCCCAATGCGATTCCCGGCATAATGACCGGTACGATTCTGGAGATCGGACGAGCGGCCGGCGAGACTGCGCCGATACTTTTTACCGTGGCGGCTTTTTACCTACCCCAATTACCCAAGTCCATCTTTGACCAAGCCATGGCCTTGCCGTATCATTTGTATGTTATATCCACCCAGGTGCCGAATGTGGATGAGAAAATCAGGTATGGCACGGCCCTGGTTTTACTGGCTCTGGTGCTGTCGGTCAATTTAATCGCCATTATTATCCGTTATAAATTGAGAAAGAATAAGAAATGGTAAAAATCAACAGTAAAAACCTGAATATCTGGTTTGATAAGATTCAGGTATTAAAGAACATTAATATCCAGATACAAGCCA
>CAKKQI010000325.1 GCA_919901895.1 Candidatus Brocadiaceae bacterium
GCCGGCCGCCCAATGTCGCCACCGGGTTAGCCCCTTTAATCTTAAACATTGAACCGTCCGTTCCCAGCTGGGAAGTCTGGTGGACCCGCAACCGATTGTATTATTTACCGTTCCGGGAAACGATTGACCGGTCTAATGAAATAACCACCGAGGGGGCCGCCGCTTCAGATAAAACCACCGCGGTAAAAATTGAATCTAATAAAAAAATAATTGAGGCCCTGGCCGAATGCTTGAATGATACCAATCCGATGACGCGGCTTTATGCCGTGATGGCCCTGGCTAAATTTGGGGATAAGCAGGGATTAGACTTGATAAAAAAAACTTTATCCGATAAAAACGACAATGTCAGTAATACCGCCTTATTATCTCTAGGCATCATGGGAAAACCGGAGAGCGTTAACGAAATCAAAGAAATTATTTTTGCCAAAGGAACGCCGGACCTGCGCCGGGCTTACGGGGCTTTATCATTAGGTTATATTAAAAACGAAACATCCCGGGAAGTTTTAAAGGAAATTTTTAACCCCAAGCACCAGATGGATAAAGAAACCAAATGTTCGGCTTTACTGTCATTAGGCAATTTATACGCAGTCTCCCCTGGGGGAGAAGATTCCTCGTTAGTCTCTTTTTTAGATAAAATTATTAACGACCCGAAAGAAAATATCTCGGTCCGTTCTTATGCGGCGCTGGCTTTAGGCCGGACGAAAAGTCCGGCGGCCTTGCCGGTTTTAAGAAAAGCCCTGACCGAGAAAAAAACCGACCTGCGCGCTTCCGTCGCCGTGGCGTTCGGGTTGATTAAATCTCCTGAGGCCAAAAAAGATTTAATCGCCTTGGTGGCCAACGACCGGGACAGTAACGTCAAAGGTTTAGCCGCCATCTCTCTGGCTCAGTTAGGCGACACCTCATCGGAAAAATTATTTTGGGATGCGCTAAAAAAGGGGGATTTTAATCTGCAGGGATTCGGGGCGTTAGCGCTCGGTTTATCAGGTGACGAAAAATCCAAAGAAGAATTAAGGGAAATCCTGGTCAAAAAAACAAAACCGCTGGCCCGCGGCGCCGCGGCCCTGGCCCTGGGATTCCTTAAAGATAAAGACTCTCTGGACGCTTTGATTAAAATAGTGGAAACGGAAGACCAGGTTGACCCGGTCGCCTGGCCGTACGCAATTTTAGCTTTAGGATTAATCGGAGACCAGAAGGCCGTACCGGTGCTGGAAAAAGTTTTTGAAAAAGTCCAGAACCGTCCGGACCTGGCTGAAGCGGCTTACAATAATATCACCGTTTCCCTGGTACTGCTGGGACAACGCGCCCAAGTGCTGGGAATTTTACACCAGAAATTAACCGAGAAATCTGTTCCGGAGAAAATTAAACAGCGGATTTTACACGGCCTCGGATATTTCGGCGATAAAAATTCAATTGATAAATTAATTGAGTTTTACAAAAACGAAAAAAATATTAACCTGCGGAGTTATGCCGTTCTGGCGCTGGGATTTATTATTGACCGGAACCAGATTACCCCGTTATATAAAATTACCGCTGATAATAATCCCTACGTCAAATTGGGCGTGATGGATTATATTTTATTCAGCAAACCGGATTA
>CAKKQI010000326.1 GCA_919901895.1 Candidatus Brocadiaceae bacterium
CAGCTGATAATTCTCTGTTTAATACGGCGGAAATGAATCAGATTCAACGCCGGCGGACGCGTGCCGATAGTTTCCACGAATAGTATTTTATTTCGTCTGGCCAGCAGACTGGGCACATATTTTTCTATTATCGGCACATGGGACCAGTCCACTGATGAAAACCAGATAATATTTTCATTTTCTATCATTTATTTACTTATTAAATAATTTTTCAATACCAATAAATCTATGCCGCTTTTGCTGAACGTATTATAGGCGTCGGCCGGCGACGAAACAATCGGTTCGCCTTTCAGGTTAAAAGAAGTGTTTAAAAGCACCGGTACGCCGGTGGCCTCCCCGAACTGTTTAATTAATTGATAATAATCCGCATTGGTTTCTTTCGATACAATCTGAAGGCGGCCGGTGCCGTCCACATGGGTAACCGCGGGAATTTTGTTTTGCGCTTCGGTTTTAACCGGCGTTACCAGAAGCATAAATCTGGCGGGGTAGGGATAAGGGGCAGGTAATTCAAAAAAATCGGAAACGTTCTCTTCCAAAACCGATGGGGCAAACGGGCGGAATGGTTCACGGAACTTTATTTTAATATTAACGATATCCTTCATTTCGGCGCGCCGGGGATCGGCTAAAATGGAACGGTGTCCCAGGGCGCGCGGCCCCCATTCAAAACGGCCCTGATACCAGCCGACAATTTTCCCATTGATTAACGAATCAATCACCCGGTCGCGGACTTTATTTTTATCTTCAATCAATTCATATCTGATAGACCGGCTTTCCAAAAACTGCCTGATGCGCTCATCGGAATATTCTTCGCCCCAAAAGGCGTGTTCCATCACAAACTGACGCGGCTTTTGAAGAATCACGTGATAAAAATAAAGGGCGGCGCCGACCGCCCCGCCGCTATCGCCGGCCGCCGGCTGGATGTAAATATCGTCAAACAAGCCTTCTTTTAAAATCCGATAATTGGCCACGCTATTAAGGCCAACCCCGCCGGCAATACATAATTTTTTTAAACCGGTCCGCCGGTAAAGATGCCGGGCCATTTTCAGCATCACTTCCTCGGTGGCCGCCTGAATGCTGGATGCCAGATCGGCCCAGAATTGATTTTTGCTGATTTCATCTCCAGTGGGCTGAACCGGATCATCGTAACGACTGGTCTTATCGGTTACAAATCTCTCCTTCGGATTCCGCGCCGGGCGGCCGAATAAATCTTCAAATTTCCGGCTAAACGTCCGTTGGGTATGGTAATGATAAGAAAAATAAGAAAGGTCCAGGGTAAAACTGCCGTCCTCTTTCAGGTCAAGCAATTTCATAACCTTGTCAAGATATCTGGGCGTCCCGTAGGGAGCCATCCCCATCACTTTATATTCCCCCTCGTTAATCTCAAATCCCAGATAAGCCGTAAAAGCCGAGTAAAGAAGACCGAGCGAATGGGGAAATTTCAGCTCCTCAAAAAGATCTATTTGATTGTTTTGTAATTTGCCCTCCGAGGATCGGGCCATTCCCAGCGCCGTGGTGGTCCATTCGCCCACCCCGTCAACCGAGATGATGGCGGCCTCCTTAAAAGGCGAACAGAAAAACGAAGCAGCCGTATGAGAAAGATGATGCTCCACGAAAAATATTTTTTCCGGTGAAATTTGAAGTTTCTCGCGGATTATATTTTTAATCCAGAGTTTCTCCCCCAGCCAGATATTAACGGCCTCACGGAACGCCCGGCTGGAACGGGGAAAAGAATCGATAATTGTGAGCAATATCCGCTCAAACTTTAATAACGGTTTTTCATAAAAAACGACCTGGTCAATCTGGTCCATCGAAATATTTGCCTGCCTCAGGCAAAAGTTAATAGCGCTGGCGGGAAAGTTATTATCATGCTTTTTGCGGGTAAACCGCTCTTCTTCAGCCGCGGCCACCAGCAAACCATCACGCAAAAGCGCCGCTGCCGCGTCATGATAAAAACAACTGATGCCAAGAATATACATTTTAATACTGCCTCCGGACGTCATCTTCTTTTAGGTCTCCGGTCGCGCGGGAATGCCAGTATGAATCCGGCGGCCGGGCGCCGATTCGTCCGATACGATTAATTAATTTCTTAATCAGCGCTATCGGCCCAAGGCAGACAAAATAAAACGCCGTTAAAATTATCCTGGTGTTAAACTGCCCGAATTTTAACGCAAATAATTTCCAGCCGCTCCAAATTTTTTTCAGCATACTTTATGCAAGAATATTAAAAAAAAGGATAAATAAAGGGACCCAACGGAGAACCGGCGGCCAGTATTAATAAAAGGCCGAGGAAGACCAAAAATATTACGATGGGTATCAACCACCAGAGTTTCCGCCGCCACAAAAAAACAATAAGTTCTTTGATGATTTCCAATTTAATTGAAAAATTCTTAAAAAATCCCATTTATCTTGCCCCCGGATAAAGCGGCTGACTATCACCTGTTAAATAGGAATAAATTATCTCAGCCGCCAACTGATGCCCTTCCAAATTCCAATGCCCTTCTCCGTAATTATCGTGTTTCACAATACCGTCGCCGGTATCCGACCCCTTTTGAAACCCGTGCAGGCGGCGGCCGGTTTTCTGGTAATGTTCCTTGAAAAATGGCAGGAGGGCCAGATAATTAATTTTATTTTCCCGGCCGAAAGCCGTCAAAATTTTTTCCGGTTCTTCAAAATCCCAATTTTCCGCCGCCGGATACGCGCCAACCAGTTTTTTTTCCATCTCAGGAATTAAATACTCCGCCTGCCCGGGATTGGTTAAAGACACCAATAAAAAATTCGCGCCGCATAAGCCGGATTCTTCCTTGATTTTTTTAATTAATAGTTTAGTAACCGTCCAGGCTTCCGTCCACGTTTGATCTTCAAATCCGCT